>CALFNC010000001.1 GCA_937902605.1 uncultured Acidobacteriota bacterium
GTACACCTACGCGTACGCGACGCTCGGTGAGCTGTTCGCCTGGATCATCGGGTGGGACCTGGTCCTCGAGTACGCCGTCGGGAGCGCGACGGTCGCGACCGGGTGGTCCGGCTACTTCCAGAACGTCCTCCAGAAGCTCGGCTTCCAGCTTCCCCTCCTCCTGCGCGAGTCGCCCTGGAGGTATGACGCGGTAGCCGGCAGGTTCCTCTCGACCGGCTCCTTCCTGAACCTCCCGGCGATCGTCATCGTGGCGATCGTGACGGCGGTCCTCGTGAAGGGGATCCACGAGAGCGCCAATTTCAACGCGACGATGGTCGCCATCAAGCTGGCCGCCGTCCTCTTCGTCATCGGCGTCGGCATCTTCTTCATCGACACGACGAACTGGCATCCGTTCGCCCCGTTCGGCTGGACCGGGATCAGCTTCTTCGGCCATCACGTGGCCGGGCAGACGGACCCCGGGGGCTCGCCGGTGGGGATGCTGGCGGGCGCCGCCATCATCTTCTTCGCGTACATCGGCTTCGACTCGGTCTCCACGCACACCGAGGAGGCGAGGAATCCGCAGAGGGACGTGCCGATCGGCATCGTCACCTCCCTCATCGTCTGCACGATCCTCTACATCGCGGTCGTCGTGGTGATCACCGGAATGGTCAAGTACGACCAGATCGACATCAACGCGCCCATCTCCCGCGCCTTCCAGCAGAAGGGGATCGGCTGGGCGGAGGGAATCATCGCGACGGCGGGCGTTGCCGGCATCACGTCGGTCCTCCTCGTGATGATGCTCAGCGGACCCCGCGTCTTCCTCGCGATGGCCCGCGACGGCCTCGTCCCGCGGTCGGTCTTCGGCGTCGTTCACCCGAAGTTCCGGACGCCGTGGAAGTCGACGATCCTGATCGGCTGCTTCGTCTCGGTCCTCGGCGGGCTCCTCCCGATCGACGCCCTCCTCCACCTGACGAACATCGGGACGCTCCTGGCGTTCGTCATCGTCTGCGCGGCCGTCCTGATCATGCGGAAGAAGCACCCCGAGGCCGAACGGCCGTTCCGATGCCCGTGGGTGCCGGTCGTCCCGGTCCTCGGCATCCTCTCGTGCCTGCTGCTGATGTTCTCCCTCCCGGTGGCGAACTGGTGGCGGCTCTTCACCTGGCTCGCGATCGGGCTCGTCATCTACTTCTTCTACGGGCGCCACCACAGCGTGATGGCAAAGCTCGCGGCTGGGGAGAAGCCGACCCCCTGAAGCCGGGCCTCCGCGTTCTCCTCGTCCTCGCCGCGGCCGTCGCGCTCCTATTCGGGCGCGGCTTCTTCCGCGAGCTGGGCCGGCGGGTGGCGTTCGCGTTCCTCCTGTTCCTTACCCTGATAACGGTCTCGGTGCTGATCCGTGCCTTCCAGGGCGAGAACAAGGGGTGGGCCCTCGTCGCCCTTTCGTTCCTCGGCCCGTCCTTGACCCTCGCCTGGCGCGACCACTTCCGTCGTTGACGGGACGGCGAACGGAGGATGCGGCTCCAGCTCATCGCAATCCGGGCTAGAATGAGGTAACGAGATGGCCGTCCCGAGGATCATCCCGCGCGCCGGCCACCCGATCTCGCGCGGATACATCGACCCGGACGCCCTCCGGATTCTCTATCGTCTCCATCGCGCGGGGTACCAGGGCTACCTCGTCGGCGGTTCCGTCCGCGATCTGATGACCGGACGGACCCCGAAAGACTTCGACATCGGGACCAACGCGCGGCCGCAGGAAATCAGGCGCCTCTTCCGCAACAGCCGAATTATCGGGCGGCGGTTCCGGCTGGTCCATGTCTTCTTCGATGGAGGCAAGATCGTGGAGGTCTCCACGTTCCGCCGCCCTCCCGAGGCGGCCGACACCGAGCCGGGCGGCGAGGGGGCCGAGGACATCCTGATCCGCGAGGACAACACGTTCGGAACTCCCGAGGAGGACGCCCTCCGCCGGGACTTCACCGTCAACGGCCTCTTCTACGACATCGCCACGTTCGCGGTCCTGGACTACGTTGGCGGCGTCGACGACCTGGAGGCGCGGACGATCCGGACGATCGGCGACCCGGTCATCCGGTTCCGAGAGGACCCGGTCCGGATGCTCCGGGCGTGCGAGTTCGCGGCGCGGCTCGACTTCCGGATGGAGGACGACCTACTGCAGGCGATCGAGGAAGTCCGCGGCGAGATGCGGAAGAGCGCGGCTCCCCGAGTCGCCGAGGAGCTCCTCGACCCTCTCCGCCGGGGCTGGGGCGCCGAGACGTACCGGCGGTGGTCGAGGACGGGGCTGCTTGCCGTCATCCTTCCCGAGCTGGACCGCGAGATCGCCGACGGTTCCGCGTCGCCCGAGCGCGAGACGTTCTGGCGGATGCTGGCGGAGGCCGACCAGCGGCGCGGAACGGGCGAGGCCATCCCGGAGCCTGCGCTCCTGGGCGCCCTCCTCCTCCCGCTCGTCTTCGGAGCCGTCCGCCGAGAGCGCGGGAAGCTCGACGCGCCGAGGCTTCTCGCCACCCTCGAGCACGTGGTGAACCCGATCGCCCTCCGGCTCTCCCTTCCCAACCAGACCGTCCACCTGGTCAAGCACTGCCTCTACACGCTCGGCCGGCTGACGGAAACCCGGCCGAGCGACGCCTCCGCAAGGCGCCTCGTGACGAAAGCCTGGTTCCCGATCGCTCTGTCGCTCCTTTCCCTCTACTCCCACGCGTCGGGCCGGTACGGCGAGGCCCTGACTGCCTGGGAGGAGGTGCTGGCCCGCGCCGGCAAGAAGGTTCGCCCCGGCGAGGACCTCTCGCACGCCGCCCCGTTCCCCGAGGCGTTGGTCCCGCCGCCTGCCCTACTCTCCCGGCACGAGATCCCCCTCCCGACGGGGGGCCGGACCGAGGACGGCCGGAAGCGGCGGCCCCACAGGCGAGGCGGTCGCCGACGATCCACCCCCGCCATACGGTAGGCTCTCGATACAGCTCGCGGTGGAGCCCGCAAAAATCCTGCACACCGCACTCGACTGCGGCTTCGGCGACGTCGCCAGGCCCTATAATCCCTTCAAACTAGGAGGTCGAGATGAAGACATTCCAACTAACGCTCAGGATGTACCTTCTGATTGTGCTTGGCGGAACGTTGATTGGCATAGCGTCGCAGAGGGCGCAAGGTCAAATCTGCCCGGGCAGTACGCTGACCTACATCGTGCGCGATGGGAAGGGGCTAGCGATCGATGCCGAGAGCAAATATCTTCGGAACGAAGTTACGACGGAAACTGGCTCGCCATCTTCGAGGTGGAAGGCCACAGGTAAGGATTTCGTCAGAAGCAGCGGAATGCAGCTGCCAGACAGCGTCAGTAAGTTGAATGGCAAGATCGCGGGCCTGGAAACGTCTGAAATGTGTAATTTCAAACTGCCGGTCAAGCTCCAACTTGCGATGAAAGGCAAGACGATGAGTCTTACATTCCTTGTGCCCAAATTGAGCGAATACGCCAGCAGGACTTTTCTGGTTGATTCGTTGCCGTTTCAGCAGGGCACCTTCGAGATCGAGTTGTCCGCCAGCG
>CALFNC010000002.1 GCA_937902605.1 uncultured Acidobacteriota bacterium
ACCTGCTCGTCATCGGCCGACCGATCCTCAAGGCGCCCGACCCGGTCGCAGCCGCACGCGCGATCGCGGCCGAGATCGACGCCGCCCTCGCGAAGCTCTGATCACTCGACCGGGATTTTCTCGTAGCCCGGCTTCGTGCTCCCGGGCCGTCCGGCGGTGCGCTCGGCGAACGCAATCTCCTCGTCGAGAAAGTCGCGCATCGCCTTCATCAGCTCGATCCCGGAAAATGCGGCCCGGCCCAGCGAGCCACCGTGCCCCCGGGCGACCCGGAGCGCGAACCGGCTGGCCAGGTTGGCGACCACGTGGAGGAAGCACCCCTGCCCGCCGCACGGCATGCCTGGGATCGGCCCCGGGGTGAACGAGGGCTCGGGAACCTTCTTCCTGCCTCCATTCCTCTTCTTCTTACGCGTTCCGCTGGGCGGGAACATCGAGCGCCTCCTTCCTCCGGGGCTGGAAACTCACCCTGAGCTTTCCGTCCTCCACGCGCGCGCCGGACGGGGTCCATCCGGCGAGCGTCCGCGGGATCGGGATGTGGTGGCGGACGTTCCCGATCCGGACGATGAGGTCGGAGCCGACGATGGCGAGATCGATCTCGTCCTTTTCGACAAAGGGCAGGTTGAGGGAGAGGACGTAGAGCCCCCCCTGCTTGCGGTAGGAGTACGGCGCCTCGGCCCGATACGACGCCGCCGGATCGCGGTCGCCGTAAAGAGCGCTCCCGAGCGCCGAGAGGTCGGCGAGCCCGACGACCTGGTCCTCCTCGAGCGGGAGCGTCCAGATGGGGACCGGGTCGAAATACCGGTGGGCCTCCCCGAGGAACTCCGCCTGGGTCTTCCTCCATCGGTCGAAGAACGGGTCGGAGACCCTTGCCGGCAGCAGGCGGTTGACGATCACCGCGTCCACGGTGAACCCGTAGAGGCCGAAGTACATGAACGCCCGCTGCGTCTCGCGGATGACGATCTTCTCCGGGTTCGTCACGAGCCGCACGGTGGTCGTCTTGGGGTCCTTCAGGAGCGCGTCGACCCCGTCCAGCTTCTCGGCGAGCGACTGGACGTTGTCGAAATACCGGTCCGGCGGCAGCGGGACGTCGGCCAGCTTCGCGGCGACGGGCCGGGCCACCTTCAGGAGGACGCGCTGCATCCGGAAGACCTTCCGCATGTACCAGTCGAGCGTCGGCGGAAGCGAGACGAACCGGAGGGACTCTCCGGTCGGCGCGCAGTCGAGCACGAGCGCGTCGTACGCCTCCTCGCGGGCGTACCGGTTGATGTAGAGGAGGGCCGAGACCTCATCCATCCCTGGGAAGATCGCGAGCTCCTCCGCGAGGACCTCCTCGACACCGGTCACCGCTAGGAGGGTTGTGACGTATCCGGAGATGTCCTTCCAGTGCCGGCCGACCTCCTCCGTGACGTCGACCTCCTGGATCCAGAGGTTCTTCGTGACCTCGACGGGACACCCTCTGTGCCGGTCGGTCAGCGAGACGTCGAGGTCGAACGCGTCCGCGAGGGAGTGAGCGGCATCGACCGACATCACGAGGGTCCTGAGACCCCTCGCGGCGAGGGTGGCCCCGGTGGCGGCGGCGACCGTCGTCTTGCCGACGCCTCCCTTGCCCGTGAAGAGGAGGATGCGCATGGGAAGCCAATGTTAAACCCGAGAGAACCCCGGAGACCCGTCCGTCAGGTGCCGCGCAGCCGTTCCCGCTCACGGCGCTCGCGGTGGCTCAGCCGGCCGCCCGGCGCGTCGCTCCGGGGGGCCAACAGGCGCTCCAGCCGGCGCGCCTCCTGGACCTCCGGAGAGAGGGCCGGTGTGGTCTCCTCGTAAAGGGCGCGCGCGTCCTTCTTCGGGACGTGGTGGTCGGCGAGGGCCTTCACGAGGAAAGTCCGGCGACCCCGACATCC
>CALFNC010000003.1 GCA_937902605.1 uncultured Acidobacteriota bacterium
AGATATTGGCGTGACTGGAGTTCAGACGTGTGCTCTTCCGATCTCGGTGACCGAGCGGTAGTACTTGCCCAGCATCCGGTAAGTGTCCCGGAGGACGTTCGTGAAGCCCATCTCCGTCCCCCACGAGACGCACTCTCCCCGCCGGATCGCTGCGAGGAACTCCTTCCAGCTCGTCGCGGGGGCCAGCGTGAAGACCGAGGCGATCGGCGGGTACGTATGCGCGTCGGAGCCTCCGACCAGCGCGAGCGTTCCCCGCTTCCCGCGCGCCGCCGTCAGGAGGTCCTCCACGAGGGCGTTGTGCTGGTAGGCCATCGACCCGTTCTTCACCTCGAACGCGTCGAAGAGAGAAAGCATCGTTTCGAAGAAGTCCTCGGGCGCCTGCCGCATCCGGTACGACTGGAAGAGGTGGTTCGCCGAATAGAGGAGGCGTTCGGAGCGCAGGTACTCGACGAGATCGAAAATGCTTTTGCGCTTCCGGTCGATCACGGCGTGCTGTGCCCGGCTGACATCGAAGACGTTGACGTGGATCCGGTGCCCGGTACGAGGGAAGAACGTCTCCGCCTCGACGGAGACGAAGAAGTCGGTCAGGTCCGGGTGCCGGTCCTGGAAGCGCAGCGCCCCCTCGATCGTGTCGTGGTCGCTGAAGGTGACGAAGTCCATCCCGCGGGCCTTGGCGAGCCGGTAAACCTCTTCCGGCTCGTTATAAGAATCGTGCGAGTTTGCTGCGCGGAAATACTTGAAAATCGAGGCGTTTGTGTGCACGTGAAGGTCCGCCCGGGCCAGGGGAAGCGCAGGCCCTGGGCGGCCTGGGGCGGACGTGGGAAAGGGACCATTCGGGCGGACCATAAGATACTCAGTCTCACTTCGCCCGAGTCCGGAGTCAAGGGAAGGGCAAGCCTGGTAAATTCGGAGTGAATGGGAGGGATCCTCGGCCGCGTGATGTACGCCCTCATCCTGGCCGCGGTCTTAGTGGCCGCCGCCTGGATTTCCTTCTCCCGGTTCGTCCTGGGCAAGTCGCTCGAAGCCCCCGACTTCACGAAGCTGTCGGTCGAGGACGCGTCCGCGCTCGCTGCGAGCCGTGGCCTCGGGCTCGCGGTCGACGCGGCGCGCGCCGACTTCAGCGAGGAGATCCCGCCCCATCGGATCCGCGGCCAGGTTCCCGCCCCGCGCACGGCGGTCAAAGCGGGACAGACCATCCGGGTGCACCTTTCGCTCGGCCCGCGAACGATTCGCGTCCCCGAGCTGTCGGGGATGACGGAGCGGACCGCCTCCCTCTCCTTGACCCGAAACGGTCTCCGGGAGGGAGCCGTCTCGGTGGCCCGGGTGCCGGGGTCGGGGGTGGCGGCCCAAGGGATCGCCCCAGGCGCAACCGCGGCGCCCGAGGCCCCGGTCGATCTTCTCCTGACGCGCGGGGCGCCAGACGTCGCGTACGTCATGCCCGACCTCATTGGCAGGGACTTCGAGAAGGTCCGGGCGGCCTTCGAGGCGCGCGGCTTTCGGATCGGCGGGATCAAGGGCCAGACGTACGAAGGGGCCGCGGCCGGCACGATCCTCCGTCAGTACCCCCAGGCCGGTTATCCTGTCACGTTCAAGGACACGCTCTCCTTCGTCGTCGTCACGTCCGAGGTGCCGCCCACGTGAGAGTGGAAAGGGAGCACGTCGTGGATTCATCCTGGTTCAACCGCCGCCCATGGGGAACCGCGGTCCCGCTACTAGCGGTCCTCTCCGCGGCTTTCCTCTGGGGCTGCAGCTCCTCGACCGACGCGGCTGCCAAGCTGACCCGCGAGCTCCTCTCCATGCCGAAGGAAGAAGCCTACGCGCGCGGCGAGGCGCTGGTCGCGAAGAAGAAGTACGAGGTGGGGCGACAGTACCTTCGCTTCGTCGCGGAGAACTACGCGAGCGACCCGATCGGCAAGCAGGCCGCTCTCCGTCTGGCCGACTCGTACTTCGACGAGAAGACCCCCCTCGGGTACATGGAGGCCCAGACGCGGTACAAGGACTTCCGGAACCGCTATCCCTCGCACCCGAGGGCGGACTACGCGCTGTTCCGCCTGGCCCAGACGTCGGACCGTCAGGCTGAACAGCCCGAGCGGGACCAGACGAACACGAGGCTGGCGCTGAGCAGCTATCGGGAATTCTTGCAGAGCTTCCCGGATTCACCCTGGGCGTCCGAGGCGCGGAGCCGATACCTCATCATGAGGAACCTCATGGCCGAGCACGAGTTTCGCGTGGCCAACTTCTACCTTCACCGCAGGGCGTACCTCGCGGCCAAGGGGCGATACGACGGGCTGCTGGCGGCGTTCCCCGATTACAAGGGCATCGACCGGGTCCTCTACGAGGCGGGGCTCGCGGTGCGGAAGATGGGCCGCGGCGACGAGGCGACGACGCTCTGGTCCCGTCTCAGGACGGATTTCCCGGAGAGCATTTGGGTGAGGAAGCTCCCTCCGGTGAAGGCCGCCCCGACGACGGCCATCTCCATCACCCGGGACGGATCGCGTTGACATCTGCTCCGTTTGGAGTAACTTGATGCGAGGCAACACTTCCATCTGCTGCCGCACGGGCGTGAAACTGCCGATCGATTCGGCTGGCTCTGGCCAGGAGGTTCTGATGCGTCAAGTCGTCCGTTCTGCCCTGGTGGGAACCATCGGTCTCCTCGGGATGTCGGTGATGGCCGCCGATGGCATGCCTGTCATCCCCAAGCAGCCGCCTCGGCCCGCGTCGTCGGCTCCCTCAGAGCCGACGCGAGGAATGGAGATCCGGGAGGCGTTCTCGAGCGCGAAAGCGGGCCCTGTCGCCATCGGCGTCGATGCCGACGTCTATTGCGCCGGGTGGCTGGGTGACCTGGAGGAAAAATTCGTCGGATCGATCGTCAGCGCGGAGAAGGTCGACACGCAGAAAGAGTATGGCCCCCTTGACGTCGTCTACATCGACATCGGGAAGAACCGTGGCGCGGAGAACGGGCAGGAGTTCTGGGTCTGCCGCCCTGACGTGCTGGTCGCGAAGGCCGGAGCCCCAGAACGGACGATCGGGCGTATCTATCGGACGCCCGCGCGAGTCCGCATCACCTGCGCTCAGGAAACTTCCTCGATTGCGGAGATTGTCGCTTCCTGCGACGGCGCCGAGATAGGGGACGTCCTTCTTCCCTTCGAGCCGGTGCCGATCCCGCTGGTTCGCCGGACGAGGCTCGTCACGCAGTGCGACATCCCGAATGGGAAGGTCACCGGACACATCGTCCACGCCTTCGACAGCGCCACGGGCATCTCGCAGCACTCGATCGTCTTCCTGGACCTCGGGGAGAAGAATGGCGTGGCCCCCGGCGATTTCCTGACCGTCTACCGGACCCGCGAGAGCGCGGTAGAGCTCCGGACGCTTCTCGGTGAAGCGGCGATCCTTATGACGAGGGGGCGCAGCTCCGTCGCCAAGATCATGGTGTCCAAGGACGCGATGGTCGTCGGAGACGAGGTCGAGCTGAAATAACCCCGGGCGATGGTCTGACCGTGCGCGCAAAGATCTTGGCCCTTCATTTCTTTCCGCGGCGCGTGATAAGGTGCCGCTCCCTTCGGTAACAGCGGTCGATATCGACGCAGAAGAGGAGCTGGTCTGATGACGATCGACGGTCAACTCCAACAGATCATTGATGAGCTCGTTTCCAAGGACGTTCCCCTCGAAGCCGCGAAGCGGGAGTTCGAGAAGAAGTACGTCGCCGCGGCGGTGACGCGCGCCCTGGGGAACATGGGGCAGGCCGCCAAGACGCTCGGCATCCACCGGAACACGCTTCGCACGAAGATCTCTTTACTGAAGGTGAACCCCCTCCGCTCGCGGCGCGATGACACCTGAAATGGATCGGGGGACCCGCGACCGGCCGGGTCCCCCGCGCGCTGTACGCGCTCCCCTCCACGCCGGATCGGTGCGCTGACGCGGGCTTGCTGATGGTGGATCGGGGGACCCGCGGCGCTGCGCGCCGGGCCAGAGCATGCTGCCGATCATAGGGGGACCCGTCACCGGCCGGTTTCCCCT
>CALFNC010000004.1 GCA_937902605.1 uncultured Acidobacteriota bacterium
CTGACGAACGATGTCCCCGCGTCGTCCTTCTCATTGGAGTCCGTGTAAGGACGCGCGAGCCGATGGCGAACCTTCCGCCGCACGTCGGCGCGCTCCCAGGACCACTCCGACGTGTCGACCCCGGCCCGGAAGGAAAGGACCTCCTTCCCTTCGTCGGCCCGCACGACCGTGATTCTGAGCACCTCGGCCCCGTCGGGGACCGAGGCCGCGCAGCCGAGGGACGAGACGACGCCGAGTTCGTCCGCAACGGTGCCGCTGGTTTCCAGCGAGACCCGGAGGGGGTAAGCCGGATTGCACCCGGGACCAAGGTTGATGTCGAGCCCGACCGGCGACCACCTCATGTTGCGGGAGCGGCCGAGCGGCGCGACGTCGAGGCGCTCCTCCTCGGCCAGCGAGTTCGGGAGCGACCCCGGGAGGAACGCCCACCGGACCGCCAGTAGGTCGAACGCCAGGTTCGTCGGGACCAGACGCCCGGGAATCAGGGCTCCCCAGTACTCGATCCCGAGGAACTCCCGGTAGCGCTGCAGCATAAGGGGGTTGTAGCCGCTGGCGCTCGGGAGGTGCCAGATGGACGAGAGGTTCGGAACGGGACCTCCCGTCTGATCCGTCCCGGCGATCGGGAAGAGCCGCTGGTGCGTCTGCGAGAGCTCGTTCGCGTACCGGTCGAGCGCGGCCGGCCGCTCGGCCTCCTGGCGCGTCGGCGAGCTGAACCGCCACTCGAAGAACCACCCGTACTGGGCGAGCTCCACGGCGAAAGCGAGGGCGAGGACCGCAGCGGTGGCGCGGGAGGGGCGGGCGGCCCGGAGCAGCAGCGCGGCGGCGGTCACGGTGAAGAGGCCGATCGGGATCGCGACCCCGGGATTGCGCAGGGGTGAGAGAGAGACGGACTCGGCGCCAGCGACCCCTTTCGCCATCGACTCCAGGGTCCGGGTCGAGTCGAGGCCCCAGAGGACGGCCAGGAGGACGGCTCCGCCGAGGGCCGTGCCGATGAGGACCCCGCGGACGCGTCCCCGCGCCCCGAGGCGCTGGAGGGCGGCGAGGCCGTATGCGGCCAGGACCGAGGCCGCCATCGTGAACTCGAGGGCGTGCCGCCCCTGGGCGCGGAACTTGTTCAGGACCGGGACGCCGTAGAGGAACCCGGCGGCCGGCCCGTCGGGACCCAGCGCGAAGGTAATTCCGAGGGCCCCCATCGCCGTCCAGAAGAGCGCCTCCTTTCGGCGCCCCGGAAGGACGAGGGCGAAGCCGGCCAGGAGCAGCGTCGTCACACCCGCCCAGGCCGTCACCTCGGCCACGTTCCACTTCCCGATGTAGGGGAACGGGTAGAGGGGACTCGGCATGCCACCGAAGAGCGCGGGGAAGAGGAGGGCGGGGAGCTGCCGGAGGGGCAGCGAGAACGAGGCGAACTCCTCGAACGGCAGCTTCGACCGGACGCTCAGGGACGACAGCTCCACCATCGGGACGAGCGCGACCGCCGCGAGCCCGAGCCCCGCGAGGAGGCACACGGACGCGAGCCCGAGGAACCGGAACGGCGTCCGGGAGACCGCGAAGGCGGTGAAGAGCGAGAAGGCTCCCGCGACGAGGAGCGAGAGGACGAACGACTGCGGGTGCCCGGCCAGGACGGAGCACGCGACGGCGCCGCTCCCGGACAGGAACCAGGCGTACGACGGCCGCTCCCCGAGCTCGTGGAGCGCCAGAAGCAGCAGGGGAAGCCACGCCGCCGCGTGGATCATGTTGCCGTGCCCCAGGTGGGACATGAAGAACCCGCCGGTCCCGTAGACGAGGCCGGCGAGGACGCCGGCCGTCCTCGAGCCGGTCAGCCGCGTCCCGAGAAGAAAAGCGAAAAGGCTCGCCAGGACGTAGGCCGAAATCGTGAAGACGTCGAAGGAGGCGGCCGCGGCGCAGAGGACCCGGACGGGATACCAGCGTGCGGCCTGCGGATCGGCGAAGGCCGGATAGCCCGAGAAAAGATCGGGGTTCCAGAGGCCTCTGGCGTCCCGGAAAGACGGGTAGTTCTGGAGGAACCCGTCCCCGGGGGCCAGAATCCTGCCGCCGAAGACGACCGGCGAGAAGTAGGCGACGAAGAACGCGGTGGCGAGGGCGGGCGCGAGGAAAATGCGGACGAATTTGTGGCGCCCTGTCATCGGGCCGGATTATCTCCGCCCCGCGCCGGAGAAAAGCTCGAGAGCTGCGACGCGAATGAGCTCCGGTCCCGCGACGACGCGACCAGGCGACAGCCCGCTCCACTCGGGAACGGTCCCCTTCGCCGCCCCCTTCACGCCG
>CALFNC010000005.1 GCA_937902605.1 uncultured Acidobacteriota bacterium
CCGGGCGAGCCGGGAGTCGGATGCGATCGTCGCCGAGGCCCGCACGGCCGCCGCTGACTTCCTGAACGCCCCTCGCCCGGAGGAGATCGTCTTCGGGCCGAACATGACGACGCTGACGCTCCACCTGAGCCGGAGCCTCGCGAGGACGCTCGCCCCTGGCGACGAGGTGGTCGTGACCCGGCTCGACCACGACGCGAATGTCGCCCCGTGGCTCCTGATCGCCGAGGACCGCGGGGCGATCGTCCGGTGGGTCGACGTCGACGTCTCGGACTGCACGTGGAATCTCGACGCGCTCCGGTCGGCAATCTCGCCGAGAACGAAGATCGTAGCCGTCGGCTGGGCGTCGAACGCGGCGGGGACGGTGAACGACGTGGCGGGCGCGTGCCGGATCGCCCATGAGGCGGGAGCCCTCTCGTTCGTCGACGCCGTCCACTGGGCTCCCCACGGGCCGATCGACGTCCAGGCCATCGGCTGCGATTTCCTCACCTGCTCCGCCTACAAGTTCTTCGGGCCGCACCTCGGTCTGCTCTGGGGCCGATACGACCTTCTCGAGTCGCTGACCGCCTACAAGGTCCGTCCGGCCGGGAATCTCCCGCCGGATAAGTTCGAGACCGGGACGCAAAGCTTCGAGGCGATCGCCGGAATGTTCGGGGCCGTCGAGTACCTCGCCTGGATCGGCGAGACCTTCGGCGCCCCCTTCCGCGAGGGGCTCGCGCCCCGCTTCTCCGGCCGCCGCCTGGCCCTGAAGGCCGGAATGGAAGCCATCCACGAACAGGAGGCCGCGCTCACGGCCGCCCTCGCCGACCGGCTCGGGGCGATCAAGGGACTCACCATCCGGGGAATCACCGACCGGGCGCGCTTCGTCCACCGGGTCCCGACGTTCTCCTTCACCCTCGACGGCCGGACGCCCCGGCAGGTCTGCGAGGAGCTGGACCACGACTACATCGCGGCGTGGGATGGCAATTACTACGCCCTGTCGCTCTCGGAACGGCTCGGCCTCGAAAACCAGGGCGGGATGGTCCGCGTCGGGGCAGTCCACTACAACACGCTGGCGGACCTCGACCGGCTCGCCCGGTCGCTCGGGAGGATCGCCCAATGAGGACCATGCTATGAAGTACACGAAGCTCGGCCGCACCGGCGTCACCGTCTCCCGCATCTGTCTCGGCTGCATGAGCTACGGAGACCCCGGCTGGCGCCCGTGGGTCCTGGACGAGGAGGCCGCCAGGCCCTTCTTTCGCCGCGCGGTCGAGGCGGGAATCAACTTCTTCGACACCGCCGACATGTACTCGATGGGCCGGAGCGAGGAGATCACCGGCCGGGCGCTCAAGGAGCTGATGCGCCGCGACGAAGTCGTGATCACGTCGAAGGTTCACTTTTCGATGGGCGACGGGCCGAACATGGGCGGCCTCTCCCGCAAGCACGTCGTCCAGGGATGCGAAGCGAGCTTGAAGCGGCTCGGGATCGAGACGATCGACCTCTACCAGATCCACCGGTTCGACCCGGAGGTCCCGATCGAGGAGACGCTCGCGGCACTCGACCTCCTCGTGAGGCAGGGGAAGGTCCGTTACATCGGGGCGAGCTCCGGGGCCGCCTGGATTTTCGCAAGGGCGCTCTACGCCTCGGACCGGAACGGGTGGGCACGCTTCGTCTCGATGCAGAACCACTACAACCTGGTCTACCGCGAGGAGGAGCGCGAGATGCTCCCCCTTTGCCAAGCTGAGGGGATCGCCGTGATCCCCTGGTCGCCTCTGGCGCGGGGGCTCCTCGCCGGGACACGCGTCACGCCCGCGGACAAGGCGTCGACCAAACGCGCCGAGAGCGACGACTACACGAGGCTCCTCTACGACCACCCGAACGACGGCGACGTCGTCGATGCCGTCAGGCAGGTGGCCCAAGCCCGGGGCCTCCCCCCGGCCCAGGTCGCCCTCGCATGGCTCCTCTCGCGGCCAGCCGTCACGGCGCCAATCGTCGGCGCGACGAAACTCGACCATCTCGAGTCCGCCATCGCCGCGGTGGACGTCGAGCTGTCTCCCGACGAGGTCGCCGCCCTCGAAGCGCCCTACCACCCGCACCCCGTCCGGGGCTGGCGCTGGCCGTGATCACCGCGGGACCCCAGGGCGCGGTGCGTCGGCCGTCCCCGGGCTTCCGCCCTCGATCCAGACGTACCGTCCCGGCGGGAGATCCTTCGCCTCCGCCGTCTGGCCGTCGGGCCAGCGGACGACGACCTTGTCGAGCTTCGCCGCCGTCCCGAGGCCGACACAGATCGACCGCTCGGAAGCGGAGAGGTAGCCGTCACCGCCCGACACCTCGTCGATCCGGCTCCGGCTCCCCACCGTCGACGTCACGCGAGCCCCGATCGCCAGCCGGTTCTTCCCTGGGCAGCGCAGCGTCAGGACGACCGCGCGGTTCTTCGAGTCGGTGACGTTTCGAAAGATCCGTGCGGGGCCACCCCCTTCCGTCACGACGAGGTCCGGCCTGCCGTCGCCGTCCAGGTCGGCAACCGCCAGCCCCCGCCCGACGATCGGGACGACGAACGACGCCCCGGACTGCGCCGTCACGTCGGCGAACTTCCCGCCGCCCATCCCGCGGAAGAGGAGCGGCAGATCGGAAGAGCACACGTCTGAACTCCAGTCACGCCAATA
>CALFNC010000006.1 GCA_937902605.1 uncultured Acidobacteriota bacterium
GGGAGCCTGCTGCCGTGAACGCTCTCCCAGGGGCTGCTACTTCTCCAGCTCCATCGGCTTCCGCTTCTCGACCAGGTTCTTGAAGTTGTCCTTGTCGAGGCTCTTGTCGTGGGCCTCGGCGAACTCCACCTCGCCCTGAGCCACGAGGTCCGCAAGGTACTGGTCCATCCCGATCATCCCGGCCGACTTCCCGGTCTGGATCAGCGAGTTGATCGTCGCCATCTTCCCCTCGCGGATCGCGTTGGCCAGCGCGGGCGAGCCGCGCAGGACCTCGAAGCCGGCGATCCGGCCCCCGCCCTTTTTCCGGAGCAGCACCTGGGCGATGACGCCCTTGAGGACGTCCGAGAGGACCGTGCGGACCTGCTCCTGCTCCTCCGAGGGGAACCCGTCGACCAACCGGTCGATCGCCTTCGCGGCGGAGTTCGTGTGGAGCGTCCCGAAGACCAAGAGCCCGGTCTCGGCCGCGTGGAGCGCCATCGTCATCGTCTCGAGATCGCGCAGCTCGCCCACCAGGATGACGTCCGGGTCCTCGCGGAGCGCGGCCTTCAGCGCCGACGTAAACGACGGCGTGTCGGGCCCCAGCTCCCGGTGAGTGATGATCGACTTGTTCGACGTGTGGACGAACTCCACGGGGTCCTCGATCGTCACGATGTGGAGGGCGCGGGTCCGGTTGATCCAGTCGAGGAGGGCCGCGAGCGTCGTGGACTTGCCGGACCCGGTCGGACCGGTGATCAGGCGCAGCCCGCGGAGGAGGCGGCCAACCGCAGCCACCTGCGGAGGGATTCCCAGATCCTCGATCGTCAGCACCCTGGGCGGGATCATCCGGAGGACGGCGCCGGAGCCGTGCTCCTGCTTGAAGAGGTTGACGCGGAAGCGGGCCTGGTCGCCCATCGAGTAGGCGAAGTCAGTGTCGCCCGTGACGTGCCAGTCGTCCCAGAGGTTCGGCGGCGTGATCGGCCCGAGGAGGTTCTCGTAGTCGCTCTCGGTCAGGGCGCGCCACTTCACCCGCTCGATCTCCCCGTCGACGCGGATCATCGGGGGCGACCCGACGGCGATGTGGAGGTCGGACGCCTTCCGTTCGACGACGATGCGGAGGAGGTTCTCGATCCGTTTCCTTGAGCCGGCGACCGCCGGAGCGCCGAGCGGGCCGGAAGCGCTGCTCATTCGAACGCCAGCCTCTCTTCGTTCAGGATTTTCTCGAACGGCTCCTTCTTGACGGCGCGGTCGAGCGCGGCTTCGGGGTCGACCTTCCCCTCCTCGACGAGCTTCAGGAGCGCCTGGTCCATCGTCGTCATCCCGGCGAGCTGCCCGGTCTGCATGGCCGACGGGAGCTGGAACGTCTTGCTCTCGCGGATGAGCGAGGCGACGGCGGTCGTCCCGCGGAGGATCTCGAACGCCGCGATGCGCCCGTGCCCGCCTCGACGGGGGAGAAGCGCCTGGGAGATGACCGCCTTCAGCGACTCGGAGACCATCGTCCGGATCTGCGCCTGCTGGCCGGCCGGGAACGAGTTGATGATCCGGTCCACCGTCCCGGAGGCGGTCGTCGTGGAGAGCGTCCCGAAGACGAGGTGCCCCGTCTCCGACGCCGAGGTCGCGAGCGCGATCGTCTCGAGATCGCGCATCTCGCCGACCATGATGACGTCGGGGTCCTCGCGGAGGGCGGCCTTCAGGGCCCGCGCAAAGGAGGCCGTGTGGTGCGGAACCTGGCGCTGGTTGACGAGGCACTCTTTGTTCGTGTGAACGAACTCGACCGGGTCCTCGACGGTGATGATATGGCCCGCGCGCGTCTCGTTCACGCGGTCGATGAGGGCGGCAAGTGTGGTCGACTTTCCGCACCCGGCTGGCCCCGTCACGAGGACGAGCCCTTGCGTGAACCGCGTCAACTCCCGCACCGACTCGGGGAGCCCCAGCTCTTCGAGGGTCGGGACATTCTGTGGAATCGCGCGGAAGGAGGCGTCGAGCCCCCCGCGCTGGGAGAAGAAGTTCGCCCGGAAGCGTCCGAGCCCGGGGACCTTCAGGCAGAGGTCGAGCTGGCGGTCGTTCAGGAGCTGGTGCAACTCCTCGGGGGAGAGCACCTCCCGGATGAGCTTCTCGGCCTGCTCGGCGGTGACCGGGTGGACCTCCAGCCGCTCCAGCTGGCCGTGGATTCTGCGGTGCGGGACGAAGCCGGTCGCCAGGTGGAAGTCCGAGGCGCCATGCGCGATCGTGTCAGCGAGGAAGTCGATGATCGTCGGCTCCGGCGTCGCGGAGATGTCCACCGCCTTGGGCTCGGTAAGGACCTTCGGAAGGCCGTCACGCGCGGCTTCGCCTTGGAGCTTTCCGATGAGGCGGCGCGCCTTTTCCCGGACGGCGACGTCGATCTCGGGGAGGGTGGAGATCTTCGCGACGATTGGAGCGATCTTGGGCTCCTTGGGCCCCAGCTTCGCGAGGGCGTCGAGGAGCTCGATCTGGTCGTCGGGCCGGGACATGGAGGCCTTGAACAGCTCGAACAGCGTCCCGGCGGCGCGCGGATCGCCGAAGTTGCCGAGCGCGGCGGCCGCCGGCAACGTCAGCTCGGGATCGCGCATCGCGGTGAGGAGGCGCTGGAGAATCGCGTCGCGGGTGGGGCCCTCCTGGCCGGCGCCGAAACTCCCCAGGCACTCCAGCGCGCGGCTCTTCACCCACCAGTCAGGCGCGTCGAGGAGCGTCATCCAGGAGGAGATCGCGCGCGGGTCGGCGAGGTTCAGGCTCATCTCCGAGGCGGCCCGCGCCACGTTCTCCTCGGGGCTCTTGGTCAGCTCGAGAAGGGCCGGGATGAACTTCGGGATCCCCTTCGACGCGGCTTCCAGGGCCCGGTCGCGGACCCACGAGTAGGCCGCCCCGAAATGGATGGTGAACTGGCGGCCCAGCTCCTCGACGGGGACCTGCTGGAGAAGGCTCACCGCTCCCACCCGCACCATCAGGTTGCCGTCGGCCAGGAGCGGCAGGATCTCCGGGGTGTGGTCCTCCCGCGAGACGGGGAGCAGCTTCCGGAGGGTCGCGAAGGCCGACTCGGCGACCCGTCCGCCGCCCGACCGGGCCATCGCGAGGACGTGCTTGATCAGAGCCTCGCTCGGGTTCCGCTCGAGGACCTGGAGCGCCGCCAGGCGGATTCCCTCGTCCTCGTCCTGCAGCATCGGAAGTGCGAGGCTGGCCGCCAGCGCCGCGGAGCCCGGCGTCTTCGTCTCGGAGACGGCGCGGAGGGCGCGGGCCCGGAGCACGGGGTGCGGGTCGGCCAGGATCTTCTTGAAGATGGCGAAGGCCTTCTCAGCCGGGATCTCGCGCGCGAGGTCGAGGACCGACAGCCGGGCGAAGTCGTCCCCGTGGACCGCGAGGTCGGTAAGGAAGTCGGTGAGCCCGTCGCCGGCCACCTCCTTCACGAACCGCTGGACCGCCCGCCGGATCGCCTCGGACCGGGTCCGGAGAAGCGGGACGAGCGCCTCGAGCGTCTTCCCGCGGTCCTGCTTCTTCAGCATCGCCAGCCCTGCGGCGCGGATCTCGGCGTTCTGTTCGGTGGCCGTCCAGACGAGGTCCGAGACCTCCGGGTTCGTCAGCGCGAGGAACCGTGCGATCAGGTCTCTCCTCTGAGCTTCGTTCGACCACTGGTGGGTGCGAAGCTGCATGACGACCTGAGGCTCGGACTGCTGCCCCTTGCGGATCTTGTCGAGGACCACGAGAAATCCTCCGTGCGAAGCGATGTTATCCGAATCGGTGCGGTACGATGGCGGGAGAGACGACCGATGCGACGTGAACCAGGCGAGGAGCGCTCCCCGGGCGCCGTGAGCCGCGGCTTCACCCTCCTGGAGGCCCTCGTGGCGTCCGCCCTCGCGGCGGTCCTCCTGGTCGGTGTACTCCAGATGTTCTCCCACGCGCTGCAGACCGATCGCGGCGCGGCGGCCCGGACGGAGCTGACATACCGCGCGCAGCAGGTCATCGAGAAC
>CALFNC010000007.1 GCA_937902605.1 uncultured Acidobacteriota bacterium
CCTTGGAGTGTGCCGATGCGCGGCCGGTGACGGCGTCGTTCTGGGCGGGACGGCAGCGGACCCATGCGTGGGAGTGGACTCTGATCCGGGAGGCCGCGCAGCTTGGGGGCCTCCTGGCGAAGCACGGCGCTCCTCTTCAGGGGGCGAGGAGCCTGGCCGAAGCGGTTGAGCGATACGCCGAGAAGGCCTTCCTCGTGGATCAGGCGCACCGCCGATTCGAGCAGCGGCGAGTGGCGCTCCTGGAGCCGCGGCTTCCTCATTTTGGCGCCCTCCAGGACGTGGTTGGGCTGTTGCGCCGCCGGTATCGTGCCTGGTCGGATCAGCTGGCGCGGGACTTCACGGCGCTTTGCCGGGAGCACGGCTTCCTCCCTCCGCCCGAGCTGAGGCAGCGCGGGATCTGGGACGAGGTTGTCCATCCTCTCGCTGCCGGGCTTCAGACGACGGCCGTTTTTCTCGTCGACGCCCTCCGGTACGAGATGGCCGAGGAGCTGGCCGGCGAGCTTCGGAGGGAGCGCGGTATCGGTGCCGTAGCGAGCGCTGGCATCACGCTTACCGCCCGCCTCGCCGAGCTTCCAACCGTGACGGCGGTCGGAATGAACGCGCTGGCCCCTGTTTCCGAGCGAGGCAGGCTAGCTCCCGTGATCACGAACGGGAGCTTTGCCGGGTTCCGGGCGGGTGAGGTGACGGTGCGGCGTCCGGCAGACCGGGCGAAGGCGATGGGGGCGCGGACGACCGGCAAGACGCCGCTGCTTCTGGACCTGAAGGAGGTCTGCGAAACCGATCCGGTTGCGCTCGCGCGAAAGGTGAAGGGGGCCCGGCTCGTCGTCGTGGCCAGCCGGGAGATCGACGATGCGGGCGAGGCGAGCGTCGGCCTGTCGACGTTCGAGCAGACCCTCCGTCAGCTCCGGTCGGCGATCTTCCTCCTCGAAGGGACGGGCGTGCGGCGGTTCGTCGTCACTGCGGACCACGGCTTCCTCCTTCTGGACGAGACGACGGCCGTCCGGAAGTACGGGACGAAGCGCGACCCGGACCGCCGGTACGTCCTGGCAGCCGAGCGGCGCGAAGAGGCGGGGATGGCCGCCGTGGCGCTCTCGGAGCTGGGGTACGAAGGGGCCGAGGGGTTTCTCCTCTTCCAGGAGGACACGGCACTCTTCGACACGCCGGTAGCGGGGGCATCGTTCGTCCACGGCGGGAACAGCCTTCCCGAACGGGTGATTCCCGTTCTCGTCGTCTCCGACGGGCGAGGGGCGTCCTCCTTCGAAGTCGAGTGGCGGCTAGAGGCGACCGCCCTGCCCGAGGTGCTGGGGCTCTCGTGCGTGAGGCTGTCGGTCACACCCGCTCCGGGGAGCCTGGCGTTCGCGGAGCGCCCGGACGTCTCCCTCGCCCTGAGGGTGCCTGGCAGGGATGACGTGGAAGTCCTACTGCGGGACGTCCGCGGCGCGGGGAGTCTGAACGGAGGCCGGGTCGTCGTCCGGTCGGAAGGCGAGGGGGTCGAGGTCTTCTTCTCCCTTCAGGGACCGAGCGACGAGAAAACGCGGGTGGAGGTCTTCCACCCGGATGGACTCGTCCGGGTCCCACCCGCCTCACCGGATGGCTGGTTCGCCGTGGGAAGGGCGCGCACGGCGGTCGCGACACCTGAAAAGGAGCGCCGGGCGACCGTCCGGCATGCGAGCTGGGAATTGGGGATCGAGGACGAGGGGCACCGGCGCCTCCTGGCCCACCTCTCCGAGCACGGCTCGGTGACCGAGGCGGAGGCCGTCCGGCTCCTTGGGAGCCCTAGGGCCTTCCGCCGC
>CALFNC010000008.1 GCA_937902605.1 uncultured Acidobacteriota bacterium
GGGATGGGCGAGGTCTACCGGGCGAAGGACCCGCGGCTCGGCCGCGATGTCGCCATCAAGGTCCTGCCGGCGTCGTATTCGACGGACGCAGACCGCCTGCGACGCTTCGAACAGGAGGCGCGCGCAGCCGGGATCCTGAACCACCCGAACATCACGGCTGTCTACGACATCGGCCAGCACGACGGCGCGCCACACGTCGTCCAGGAGCTGCTCGAAGGCGAGACGCTCCGCTCAATTCTCGCGGACGGGAAACTCCCGCAGAAAAAAGCCATCGACACAGCGCTGCAGATCGCACAGGGTCTTGCGGCCGCCCACGAGAAGGGCATCGTCCATCGGGACCTCAAACCCGAAAACCTCTTCGTGACGAAGGACGGGCGCGTCAAGATCCTCGACTTCGGCCTGGCCAAGCTCACTCAGGTCGAAGGGTCGGGCGGTCCGCAGTCGAACCTTCCGACGGCGTCGGCCGGAACGGAGCCCGGCGTCGTCATGGGCACGCTCGGATATATGTCGCCCGAACAGGTCAAGGGCAAGCAGGCCGATGCGAGGTCGGACATCTTCTCGTTCGGCGCCATCCTCTACGAGATTCTCTCGGGGAGGAGAGCTTTCCTTGGCGACTCGGCGGCCGAGACGATCTCAGCGATCCTCCGAGAAGACCCTCCAGACCTTTCCGCCACCAACACGAGCGTCTCGCCCGAGCTCGAGCGCATCGTGCGGTACTGCATCGAGAAGAACCCCGAGCAGAGGTTTCACTCGGCCCATGACGTCGTCCTGGCCCTGGGTCAAGTGACCAGCGCCACATCCTCTGCTTCCCGCACCGAGCGAGGGCTCCCGCAGACGAGGCAATTGCAGAAGGGAATCATGGCTGCCACCGCCCTCGTGGCTCTTGCGGCCGCGTTTTACGCCGGGAAGTGGCTGCCTTCTCCGCGCCTCCTTAACGTCGAGCGTCTCACGCCCTCGCCGAGAATCATTTCCAGCGCTCGATTCCTCCCGGACGGAAAGTCCATTGTCTACACGTCGGCGCCGGACGGCTCGGATGCCGAGTCTCTGGGCGACTTGTTCCGACTCAAGCCCGGGGAACCTCCCGTTTCCCTCGGGGTCCGGAATTGCAGGGTGCTGGATGTCTCGTCCTCGGGGGAGCTCATCCTCGTTTGGAACAGCGAGAGGACCATCGACGGCCGAAAGGAGTCGATACCCGTCCTGGCCAGAATTCCCGGGACCGGGGGCACCGCGCCGCGGCTCGTGGAGGAGGAAGGCGTCCGCACCAATGACAGCGCCCGGTGGACTCGGAACGGCAGGGATCTCATCGTGAAGCACACGCAGTACAAGGGAAAACGCACCCAGGAAGCCTTCGTGTACCAGGGGCGGATTCTGTATGAGGTGCCCCTCGGGACCGGCTCGGACGATTTCGTCCTCAACGAGAAGGGCGACGCTATCGGAATTCCCCAGTGGGACTTCGGGGCCCTTGTTTTCGTCGTTGTAGGTTTGGACGGGAGAGTGATCTCCCGCACGCCAATCGGGGAATCTGGCGAAGCCTACCTCTTCCCGTTGTCTGGCGATGCCGCGTTCTTTCCCGTTCAGGCATCACCTCGTGGGCCTGATCACTCGGAACGAACGCGAGAATCCGGTTCAGTTGGTGAGAACGTCTCCTTCCGGCGCATTCGAGGAGCTTCTGGGCAGGCTGCCGACTTCCGTCCATCTCTGGGATGTCAGCCCAGCAGGACACATGCTGATAACGGCCCGCAAT
>CALFNC010000009.1 GCA_937902605.1 uncultured Acidobacteriota bacterium
TCCCTACACGACGCTCTTCCGATCTCACGGCCGAGACCCTCGCTCCGGTGAGGACCTCGCCGCTGCCGGTCCGCACGTCGTCCGCGTAGGCGTTCGAGACGGCCACGTAGTCGACAATTCCCGTCTGGGGGACGTGCAGTCCGGCGACGCCTTTCGCGTGCGGCTCGAAGCTGGCGATCTCGTCGGCCACGAGGCGCCGGAGCCCGTCGAGCCCATTCTCGCGGCCTCGCGCCTCCAGGGCGTCGAGGCGGGGGAGCTGCGAGGTGTCGATCGCGAGGACGAGCTTGCCGCAGACATCGTGGGGGATGCCCCGCTCTGCGCAGTATCGGACCAGCGACGTCCGTCCCTCGATGCAAAGACGAGCCTTCAGGGATCCGGGCTTGTAGTAGAGGCCCGAGTGGATGACGCCGCTGTTGTGGCCGGTCTGGTGGGGGGCGAGGTGGTCTTCCGCCTCGAGGACCACGACGGTACGTTTGCCGACGAGGGCGCGGGCCGTCGCAAGGCCCACGATCCCTCCTCCGACGACCGCGACGTCAAAAGTCACCAGTTTGGGAGTTTAGTCTCCTCGGCGATCCGGACGATGGCCTCCCGGATAGCGCGCCGCTCGGCCACGAGACGGAGGTAGAGGCGCTTCTTGAATAGGAGGAGGCCGAGCGCCCGGAGGGCGGCCCAGGAGCGTTCGAACCGCTCGGACAGGAGGAGGGCGGCCCACCCGGAGGCCGGCAGCAGCGCGATCGCCGCCAGGGCTCCGGCCCACCCGAGCCGGGTGCCGGCGAGGGCGCCGGCGACGATCCAGGTCACCGGGAAGAAGATGAGGGAACCGAGCATCTTGGTAGTGGCGAGGAGCGACTTGTCCCCGCGCGCGTACCGGTTCGCGACGATCCCCGCCGCCGTGTAGGCGGGGAAGTGGACGAGGAATCCGAGGAGAGCCGCCGGGGCGAGGAGCAACGCAAGGAGCGCGGTCTTGCCGGTGTTCCAGGCGATCCCCGCCGGCGTCATGCGGTCCGGGTCGAGGGCCTTGGGGTCGACCCCCAGTGCCGAGGCGAGCGACTCGTACCGGACGACCCGGGTTGCCAGGCGCGAGATCTCCTTCGGCCGGGCTTCCTTGAGGTTGGCGTACGCGCGGAGCAGACGGCGACGGAGGCCGAGCTCGCGCTCGAGCGACGCCTCCTCGCCGTCGCCCCTCGGCGGGTCGAGGAGCTCTTCGACCCACGCCGCCAGAGCCAGCGCCTCATCCCGATCCGCCTGGAGCGTCACCTCGTCGATCGCTTCGCGGACCCGGTCCGTCAGAGCGCGGACCAGGGCGGGAGGGGGCGTGCCGCGCTCTGAAACTTCGGGAGGTTCGACGACGAACGGTTCCCCGAAGACGAGCAGGACAGAGCTCCGGAAGGCCGACTTGTCGGTGAACAAGAGGCCGGCCGGGACGATCCGAACTGGCTCGCCGGAGCCGGCCAGGCCCGACGCGGCAGCGAGCGCGATCCGTGCGGTGCCGGTCTTCAACGGCTTCATCCTTGTGTCGTCGTGAGTCGTCCCCTCTGGGAAGAGGCCGAGGACGCCACCGTTGCGCAGCAGCGCGCACGAGCTCGAGAACGTCTTCCGCGTCTTCTCGCTCGCGGCCCCGTCGTCCTCGCGCCTCCAGACGGGAATCGAGTCGATTGCCCGCGTGAGGAAGCCGACGACCGGCATGTCGAAGAGAGGCGCCTTTGCGACGAAGGAGACGGACCGGGGCGACAGGCAGAGGAGGACCGCCGGGTCGACGAGGCCGTTGGGGTGGTTCAGGACGACGATCGCCGGGCCATCCTTCGGGAACCGGAAGAGCCCCGCCACCTCGACTCGGCGGAAGAAGACCCGGAGCAGCGTCCTCGTGAACGCGGTGACGGCCGAGCGGACCGTCACGGACGGCCGCCAGCGGCGCGCTCTCCCCGCCACGCTGCCCAGGTCCAGACCGCTCCGGCCACCGCGATCGCGACCGGGACGACCAGCAGGGCGCGCGCGAGGTCGCTCGCCTGAGAGAGCGCCCCGATGAGCGGCGGGGACGGGACGTCGCCGAGGATGTGCATCGCGAAGATGCTCAGCGCCACGGCGCTCGCCCGCTCGCCAGGCGACACGACGTTGACGATCGCCGAGTTGACCGGTCCGGTCGAGGCGAAGAGGAGGATCTCGGTCACGACAATGGCCGGGAGGTAGACGGCGCGTCTCGGCGACGCCAGCGCCAGGAAGGCGGCGGGGACCGCGAGGAGGGTCGCGACCCCGGAGACCCAAAGGTACGCCTCCTTCCAGCGCTTCAGGAGGGCGTCGCCGAGCCACCCGCCGGCGAACGTCCCGACGAGTCCCGTGACGACGATGATCGCCCCGAACTCCACCGTCGCCTGGCTCTTCGGCACGCCGCGCATCCGTTCGAGGAAGGCCGGAGCCCAGAAGGCGAGGCCTCCGATGGCGAAGGTGTAGGCGGCATAGCCCAGGACGGTCAGGATATAGGGGGTGTTCCGGAACAGATCGCGATAGACCTGCCGCGTCGAGGGCGGGGGGAGAGCGGGGACGATCCCCTCCTCGTCCTGGGAACCGCGCGGCGGGTCCGGCAGCGACAGGGCCATGAGGGCGAGGAGGAGGCCGGGGAGGCCGGCGACGTAGAAGGCGGCGCGCCAGCCCCAGCGGTGGTCAATGAGGCCCCCGACGACGTACCCGAGGGCGGAGCCGACCGGGATGGCGACGAAGAAGACGGCGAAGACGCGCCCCCGCCGGCTCTTCGGGTAGTAATCGGCCAGAAGCCCGGGCGAGATCGTGCCGTACGCCGCTTCGCCGATCCCGACGGCCGACCGCGCGAGGAAGAGCGAGACGAACCCCTGCGCCCTCCCGGCGAGCGCCGTGGCGACGCTCCAGAGCCCGACGCCGAGCGCGAGGAGGCGGGGGCGGGAGC
Source organism: uncultured Acidobacteriota bacterium (assembly GCA_937902605.1). GTDB lineage: Bacteria > Acidobacteriota > Thermoanaerobaculia > UBA5066 > UBA5066 > CAIMWE01. The sequence continues at coordinate 2,918 of CALFNC010000009.1, forward strand.
CCCGGTCGCCCAGGATGCCGAAGAGCGGGGAGGTGAGCGTGTAGACGACGATGAACCCAGTCGCCAGGAGGCCCAGCTGGAAGTCGTCGAGGGCCAGATCGGACTTCTTCAGGCTCTCGACGAGGGCGGCGACGATCCACCGGTCGAGGTAGTTGAAGAGGTTGATTGCGGTCAGGACGGCGAGACCCCACCGCGCGGCCGCAGGCCCCGGCGGGAGTGAAGGGGTACGATTCAGGAAACGATGGTGCACGACGATCTACAGCCACTGATTATCCACGGGCACTTCTACCAGCCCCCCCGCGAGAACCCATGGACCGGCCAGGTCGACCCGGAGCCATCGGCGGCGCCGTTCCACGACTGGAACGAGAGGGTGTACCAGGAGTGCTACCGGCCGAATGCGTTCGGCCGGATCGTCGACCGGTTCCAGCGGGTCTCGCGGATCGGGAACAACTACGCGGAGTTGAGCTTCGACGTCGGGCCGACGCTGCTCCGGTGGCTCGCCCGCCATCACCCGGTCACGCTCAACCGGATGCGCGAAGCGGACCGCGCCAGCGCCCGCAAGCGCGGCGGGCACGGGAACGCGATCGCGCAGGCATACAACCACACGATCCTTCCGCTCTCTTCGCCCCGCGACCGGAGGACGCAGATCCGGTGGGGGATCGAGGATTTCCGCTTTCACTTCGGCCGCGAGCCGGAGGCAATGTGGCTCCCGGAGACCGCTTGCGACGATGCGACGCTTGGAGCGCTGATCGACGCCGGGATGAAGTTCGCCATCCTCGCCCCCGGGCAGGCGGCGCGGGTCCGGCCGCTCGGCGGGACGGAGTGGACGGACGTCGAGGGAGGGCGGATCGACCCGCGCTTCCCCTACCAGTACCTCCACCGCGACGGCTCGGGCCGGTCGATGGCCCTCTTCTTCTACGACGGCGCGCTCGCGCGGGCGATCGCGTTCGAAGGGGCGCTGGCCTCCAGCCAGGGGCTCGTCGACCGCTTCGCACATGCGGGGGGCGGCCCGGGCCGGCTCGTCCACGCCGCGACGGACGGCGAGAGTTACGGGCACCACTACCACTTCGGGGACCGGTGCCTCGCCTACGCCCTGATGACGGAAGCGCCGGAGCGGGGGTTCCGGACGACCAACTACGGCCAGTTCCTGGAGGAGAACCCGCCCACGATGGAGGTCGAGATCTCCGCCGGTCCGGATGGCGAGGGGACGTCGTGGAGCTGCGCCCATGGCGTTCGCCGCTGGCGCGCCGACTGCGGGTGCCAGACTGGGGCGAAGGAGCGGTGGAACCAGGCGTGGCGCGCCCCGCAGAGGGCGGCGCTGAACCTCCTCCGCGATCGGGCGGCCGAGCAGTTCGAGGAGGCGGCCGGCGACTTCCTGACCGACCCTTGGGAGGCGCGCGACGCCTACATCGCGAGGGTCGTCGACCCGACGCTCTCCGCCGGGGCCTTCCTGACGCCGCTGGCGCGCCGGAAGCTGGGGGACGCGGAGGTGACGCGGGCGCTGAAGCTCCTCGAGATGCAACGGAACGCCATGCTGATGTTCACCAGCTGCGGCTGGTTCTTCGCCGACATCTCGGGCATCGAGGCGGTTCAGGTGCTGAAGTACGCGGCGCGGGTTATGGACGACCTCGGGTCAGATCGGAAGAGCGTCGTGTAGGGAAAGAGTGTAGATCTCGGTGGTCG
>CALFNC010000010.1 GCA_937902605.1 uncultured Acidobacteriota bacterium
TGCTGCGGCGGGTTCAGCAGCCAGCTGCGATGCGTCTGGATCCGCTTCAGCTGCGCCATCGCATACCCCAGGAAGGTCTGCCGGACCTTCATCGTGAGAAACCGGTGCCGCTCTCGGTAGAGGCGCCGCCACGTCGGGGTCTCGAAGAGCCAGTCGTCCTCGTGTGCGAACAGGATCTCCAGGGCATTCGGGTTGGCGGCCGCGCAGAGGCCCACGTACTTCGCCACGTCGAAGAGGACGCACTCCGTCTTCACCGCAAGTGCGGCCGCCGCGGACCGGTGCCGTTCCAGTCGGGGTCGGATCTGGTCCCAGATTGGCCCTTCGAGAACCCCTTGGAACTCCTCGACCCGGCGGAATGGGGAGATCCGGTCACTGAGCGGCACGATCGAGACTCCACGCAGGTCCACGTCCGATCCCGCCCGTGACGTCCCGTGGGCTTGGCTGCCGGCCAGCGTTACAAAGATCGTGTCGCGAGCGAGGTCGGACGTCATCGCTCGGCCCCCCCGTGGGTCTCCAGCCTGAGGCGGATCACGAAGTCCTCGAGGGCGGCCCGGGAGGTGGGCTTGCCAGGCGAAGGACGTTCGCCTCCACCTCGCCCGTCCTCATCAGGTGGATTCCGGTGAGGAGGACTCGGTAGGCGTAGAGGAGGTGTTTCACGGTCGCTCCGGGTTCGTGAAGGCGCTCCCGCCTTCCCCGGGCGAACCCCTGATAGTGGCGAACGGTAGGTCGGGTCACGCACCCACGACCCAGCTCGCGAAGCTCCTCGAAGGCTGCCGTCGACACCACTACCAGCGGCGAGAAGAGCTGCTCCAGGACGTACCCGTTGTGGCTCACCAGCATCCGGGCGAACTTCCTGATGTCGTGAGCCACCCAGTCGAGGTCGTACCGCCCCTTCTCCGAAAGCGTGATCGTCTCCTCTACCGGCCGGAGCCCCAGCGTCTCCCGGACGTCGAGGACGAAGGCGCCCCGCAGGTCGACGTCGCTGTCGAGAGAGGCGAAGCCATACAGGTGCGCGCCGCTCACGGTCGCGAAGACCGGGCGCGGGGAACGCCGCACTACATCCGCGAGGAATTCTCGATCCAGCAGACTCCAGACCTCTGAGACGGGGTCGTCAGGCAGAACCATCGGCCTTTCCGCTCCTTCCGACCCAGTCTACCGGGAGTGGTTCCGCGGCCTGAAGCGGCGCCAAGGAAGCCGTGCTCCCATGCACAGGGCCATCCTGGAGACGAACTGCTGGCCCCGAGCTACCTGGCCCCGAGCTACCTTGACAACATGTCATATATGACATAGCATCTCGTCGTGACGAAGAAGACTCGGGCTACTCCGGCGGTCGTGGTCCTGGCATGCAAGAGGAGGATTAGCCGATACGACCAGGCTAGAAAGGGATGATGATCATGAACAAGGCAACGAAGGAGAGGCTCCGGAAGGCGGGTTTCGTCGAAACCACTGTGGCGGACTTTCTCGGCCTCTCCCCTGAGGAGGAAGCGCTCGTCGAAACGCGTGTAGCCCTCACGCGGAAGCTGAAACAGGTGCGCGAGGCGCAGGGCCTCACTCAGGCACAGGTGGCCAAGCTCATCGGGTCGAGCCAGTCGCGGGTCGCCAAGATGGAAGCCTCGGACCGGACAGTGTCCCTCGACTTGATGATCCGGACGCTCTTCCAGCTCGGCCTGAGCCAGAAGCAGGTCGGCCGCGTACTGGCGGGGTGACGACCCGTAAGAGGGCCACGCGGCGCATGGGACACTGCGGCCGCCCTGGCGAAGAGGATCGGAGTTTCCAGGAACGCCCTGCTCGGGCTTGCCGTTCTCAGGGTGGCCGCGCTGGGCGTGCGGCTACATGCCGGAGCGGCCTGAAGCGGCGCCGGGTTCATAGGACGATTGGCCGCATAGTCGCTACGAGCGCTGGGCCGCGACGAGGCAGGGTTTCGCTTCCAAGACCGGCATCTCGTTCCACTCCCGCCCGTCCAGCAGCCGGCCCGCGCGCTTCTTCTGCGTGCCGCCCCCGGACCCACTCGGGGTCCATCGGTC
>CALFNC010000011.1 GCA_937902605.1 uncultured Acidobacteriota bacterium
ACGGCGACCACCGAGATCTACACTCTTTCCCTACACGACGCTCTTCCGATCTGGAGGACCCTGCCATGCTCCATCCGGTCACGGAAAGAGATGAGGTAGGCCATCAGCGGGTCCTCTTCCTTCTTCTTCGTGAAGGAGAGCATCTCCCGGAGGGTCTTGGCCTCTTCCCGGCTCTTGAGCATCTTGTTGACCCAGAGCCCGTAAACCTTCGACATTCCCAGGAGCCGCCTGGCGTTGGCCGTGGGCGCCGTGTCGAAAATGTAGACGTCGTACTCGTCCTTGAACATGAGGTCGATCATGTTCTCGAACATCGCCGATTCCTCGAAGGCAGGGTTCATCGTCGCGGATTCGACGAAGTCCTCGGCCTTTGTCGAGATATCCGCAAACTTGAGGAACCACTTGATCTTCTCGCGGATCTCCGTCTTGGAACGCTCGATCGTCTCCTTCGTCTCGATCTCGTAGGCCCACAGGTTCGGGACGCCGTCGACCGGGGTGTGCTTGCCCAGGACGTTCTGCCCTAGAAGCGTCGAGAGGCTGTGAACTGGGTTCGTGGACGCCAGCATGGTCCGGCGCCCCTGACGGGCGTGCCAGACCGCCGTCGCGGCGGCGAAGACCGTCTTCCCGACGCCCCCCTTCCCTCCGAAGAAGATGAACTTGAGATTGGCGTGATCCTTGAGGTAGTCCCGCATGGAGGTCTGGATTTCAGGCATGTGCGTCTCCTCGCCTCTCGCGCTCAGCCGATTTTCTGGTCGCCGTACATGATCCCGGCGAGCTTCTCGATCATCTTCAGGCCCGTGACGTCGCGCTCGAGCTCCGGGACGTAGGCGAGGACCTCCTTGCCGAAGGTCGACCGGATGGTGTCGAGGTACTTGTCCTGCATCCCGATCCGGTTCCGGAGGTACTCGGGGATCGCCTGGCCGAGCAGCTCGTGGGGGATGACTCGGTTGACGACGTAGCCCCCGATCGGGACGTCGAACTGCGCGAAGAGCTTCGCGGCCTTCTCCGTGTCGGTGATGATCATGTCCTCGGGGACGACGACGAAGAAGAAGGCGGTCTTTTCCTTGTCGGTAAGGATCGACGATGACGCGTTGATTCGCTTCTTGATGTAGATGAGCTCGTTGAGGATCTCGTCCTGCTCGGTATCCTTCTGCCGCTTGAGCCGGCTGACCATCTCCTCGTACTCGCGCATGTCCTCGCGGAGCTTGGTCACCTTGTTGATCCACTCGTCGTAGACCTTGGCCATGCTCAGGTAGTAAAGGGCGTGGCCGAGGGGGACGAGGTCGTAGATGTAGTAGTCGTAGTCGCCCTGGATGACGACGTCGACGACGGCGTCGAAGATCGCGCTCTCCTCCATGGCCGGCTCAGAGCTGGCCGCCTGGATGTAGTGCTCGATCTCCTCCGGGACCGACTCGAGGCCGTACATGTCCCGGATCTTCTTCCGGATCTCCTCCTGGTAAGCCTTGATGTGGCTGTCTGCGTCGATCTCCTGGGCCCAGAGGTTCTCCATGATCTTGACCGGCCCCTTGCCGAAGATGTCCTTCTGGAAGATGTCGGTCAGGGACGCCTGCGGGTCAACGGAGAAAACCAGAACTTTTTTCCCTTGCGCCGCGAGCCAATAGGCCGTCGCCGCCGAGAAGGTCGTCTTGCCCAGCCCGCCCTTGCCACCGAACATGATGTAGCGGCGGTTCGGGTTCTGCTCGAACACCTCTTTCATTCCCATCTTGCTCTCCTCACCCTCTACTGGATGTCGATATTCCCTCGAGACTTAATGGCGCCAGCGAAGCCGGCCTCCGCCCCGCGGCGGAGAGAGCCCGAGAGAACCCGCGCGGTCCCGGGTTCTCCCTGTTTAAAACATAGCGTCGGAGACGTCCTTCTCCCGCAGCATCCGCCGCTTCCACAGATCGGAAGAGCACACGTCTGAACTCC
>CALFNC010000012.1 GCA_937902605.1 uncultured Acidobacteriota bacterium
CGAGCAGACGGCGCTGAGCGAGCTGCGCCAGCTGCTGTTCCGCCCGCCCGATGCGGCGATTCCTACCGAGCAGCGCCTCGTCCCGGGCCACCCCGTGACGGTCCCCTCGAGCGCAGAGACGCTCGCCTGGGCTCTCGAGCAGACCCCGGAGCTGAAGGAAATCGCCCTCGCGAAGGAGCGATCCAGCCTTTCCGCCGATCTCGCGCGCCGGAACCTCAGGCCCGACTTCGTTGCCTCCGCCGGCTATATGAACCGTGGAGGGCTGCCGCTCATGTGGGCCGCGGGCGTCGGCGTTTCAATCCCTCTCTGGGCCGGACAGAAGCAGCGGCCCCTCATCGTCGAGGCCGAGACTCTCGCGTCCGCGGCCGCCGCCACCGAGGAGTCGCTCCGTCGCCGCATCCTGGCGATCACGGAGGAGCGTCTCATCCGTCTCCGCCAGCTCAACCAGGAAGCGCGCCTCGACGCCGAGGGAATCCTCGTCCAGGACCAGCTCTCCGTCGACGCCGCCCTCGCCAGCTACCGGACCGGCTCCGTCCCCTTCGTGACGGTGCTCGAAGCTCTCGGCACGTACTTCGGCGATCGCCGGGCCGCCCTCGGACGGCTGGCGAGTCTGATCCGCGCCCAGGCCGACCTCGAGGAGTTGTCCCCCGAGCGGAGCGCTCAGACACCCATGGCCTCTCAGGCAGCCGCTGTCGCCGCGTCGGCCAGCCCGAAGATGTAGGAATCAATATGAAAAAGAAGCGCCTTCTCGCAATCGTTCTCGCCGTCGCTCTCTCCGCTGTGGTCGGTGGATCCGTCCTGGTCTCGTCCGGATGCCAGAAGAGCGGCGGACCGACGGCTGCCGCCAAGCGGTACCACTGCCCGATGCACCCCGAGATAATCAGAGACGGCCCCGGCGACTGCCCGATCTGCGGCATGAAGCTCGTGCCGATCGAGGAGGAGGCCCACAAGGGCCGGAAGATCCTCTTCTACCGGTCCCCGATGAATCCGCAGGAGACGTCACCCACCCCGAAGAAGGACTCGATGGGGATGGACTTCGTCCCGGTCTACTCTGACGAGGTCGATGCGGGCGCCAAGGGCCCCGAGGGCCTCGCCTCGGTCACGATCGATGCACAGAAACAGCAGCTGCTGGGCCTCACGACGATCGAGGTGAAGCGGGCCCCTTTCGAGACATCCATCCGGACGACCAGCCGCGTCGCGTACGACGAGCGAAGGGTCCACCACGTCCACACCCGCTACGAGGCGTACGTGGAGCACGTTTCGGCCGACTTCACCGGAAAGTACGTGAAAAAGGGAGAGGTCCTCGCCCATCTCTACAGCCCCGAGCTCTATGCGACGCAGCAGGAGTACCTCCTCGCCCTCAAGGCGTCCCGGTCGCTGTCCGGCTCCGGCCTTTCCTCGGTGGCGCAGGGGGGGCGTGACCTTCTCGAGGCGGCTCGCCAGCGGCTCCTTCTCTGGGAGGTGAGCCCGGCCGACATCGAGGCGATCGAGAAGCGGGGCGAGCCGATCCGGTCGATGCCGGTCTACGCCCCGATCTCGGGCTTCGTCACCGGCCGGACGGCCTATCACGGGATGAAGGTGATGCCGGCCGACACGCTCTTCGACATCGTCGACCTGACGTCCGTCTGGGTCCTCGCCGACGTCTACGAGTACGAGCTGCCGCGACTGTCGCTGGGGGAGCGCGGGACGATGACCCTCTCCTACTGGCCGGGTCGGTCGTGGACCGGGCACGTCACCTACATCTACCCTGCCGTCGACGAGAAGACGCGGACGGTGAAGGTCCGCCTCGAGTTCGCCAACCCGAAGGAGGAGCTGAAGCCCGAGATGTTCGCCGACGTGACGATTCACGGGCCGACGCGGACGGTGCTGCAGGTCCCCGACGACGCCATCCTCGACAGCGGCACGAGGAAGGTGGTCTTCGTGGCGGAAGGGGGAGGCCGCCTGTCGCCCCGGGAGGTGACGGTCGGTGACCACGCCGGTGGCCAGTACGAGGTGACGGCAGGCGTATCCGCGGGGGAGACGGTCGCGCGGGGCGCGAGCTTCCTCGTCGACTCCGAGTCGCGCCTGAAGGCGGCCCTCTCGGCAATGACCGCGAAGACAAAGCCGCCCGAGGTGCCAAAGACGCCTGCGGGCCACAAGCCCTGAGGGGGATGACGTGAGCAACCCGAGCCCCCGAGAAGGCGGGCCGATCAGGCGGATCATCCGCTTCTCCGCCGAGAACAAGTACCTCGTCCTCGCCCTCTACGCCATCGCGGTCGTCATCGCCATCGGCGTGATGAAGCAGATTCCGCTCGACGCGATCCCGGACCTTTCGGACACGCAGGTCATCATCTACACGCGCTGGGACCGGAGCCCCGACATCCTCGAGGACCAGGTCACGTACCCGATCGTGACCTCTCTGCTCGGGGCGCCGAAGGTGAAGACGATCCGGGGCTTCTCGGACTTCGGGTTCTCCTACGTCTACGTCATCTTCGAGGACGGGACCGATCTCTACTGGGCCCGCTCGCGAGTACTCGAGTACCTCTCGAAGATTCAGGGCAAGCTGCCGGAAGGCGTGAAAACCGAGCTCGGCCCTGACGCCACGAGCGTCGGGTGGGTCTTCCAGTACGCCCTCGTGGACGAGTCCGGGAAGAACTCCACCTCGGACCTGCGCACGTACCAGGACTGGTTCCTGCGCTACGCGGTGCAGAGCGTCCCGGGCGTCGCCGAAGTGGCAACGGTCGGCGGTGCCCAGAAGCAGTACCAGGTCACCGTGGACCCGAATACCCTGTCGGCCTACGGCATTGGCATCGACGCGGTCGCCGGGGCAATTCGAAAGAGCAACAGCGAGGTCGGCGGCCGGCTCATCGAGTTCTCGGGGCGGGAATACATGGTCCGGGGGCGCGGCTACCTGAAGACCGTGGAGGACATCGGCAAGATCGTCGTCAAGACGAATGAGAGAGGGACGCCGCTCACCGTCGGCGACATTGGCCAGGTCTCGCTCGGGCCGGACATCCGGCGCGGCATCGCGGACCTGGACGGGAAGGGCGACGCGGTCGGCGGCATTGTCGTGATGCGGAGCGGCGAGAACGCGCTCAACGTGATCGAGCGGGTGAAGAAGAAGCTCGAGGAGATCAAGCCGTCCCTTCCTGCGGGCGTGAAGGTCGTCACGACCTACGACCGGTCCGACCTGATCGAGCGTGCCGTGGAAGGCCTGAAGAGCAAGCTGATCGAGGAGATCATCGTCGTCTCGATCGTCATCCTGATCTTTCTCTGGCACTTCCCGAGCGCCATCATCCCAATCCTGACGATCCCCATTTCGGTCATCCTGGCGTTCATCCCCTTCCAGCTGCTGGGACTGAACATCAACATCATGTCGCTCGGCGGCATCGCGATCTCCATCGGAATCCTCGTCGACGGGGCGATCGTGGAGGTGGAGAACGCCTACAAGAAGCTCCAGCTCTGGAACGACTCGGGGAGGCCTGGCGACTTCCACAAGGTGCGGCTCGAGGCGTTGATGGAGGTCGGGCCGTCCGTCTTCTTCTCCCTCCTCGTCATCGCGGTCGCCTTCCTCCCCGTGTTCACGCTCGTCGATCAGGAAGGCCGGCTCTTCAAGCCCTTGGCCTACTCGAAGAACCTCGCCATGGCGATCGCGGCGCTTCTTGCGATCACCCTCGATCCCGCTATGCGGATGTGCTTCGCCCGGATGGACGAATTTCACTTCCGGCCGAAGTGGGTGGCCTGGATCGTGAACCAGGTGACGGTCGGGAAGTACTACGCCGAAGAGAAGCACCCGATCAGCGTCCTCCTTCACAGGATCTACGAGCCGCCCTGCCGGGCTGTCCTGCGGCACCCGAAGACGACGATCGTCATCGCGCTCCTGGCCATGGGGGCGACGGTGCCCGTCTACTTCAAGCTCGGCTCGGAGTTCATGCCTCCGCTCTACGAGGGAAGCATCCTCTACATGCCGACGACCCTTCCCGGCATCTCCGTCACGGAGGCGGAGCGACTCCTCCAGGTGCAGGACCGGATATTGAAGTCGTTCCCGGAGGTGGAGCGCGTCTTCGGGAAAGCGGGGCGCGCGGAGACCTCGACGGACCCGGCGCCATTCTCGATGATGGAGACGACCGTCATCCTTAAGCCGGAGTCCGAGTGGCGACACCGGGAGCGCTGGTACTCGTCCTGGTCCCCTCGGTGGCTCGCGGGCGTCTTCGGGCACGTCTGGCGAGACCGGATCTCTCACGAGGACCTTGTCGACGAGATGGATCGGGCCCTGAAGATCCCGGGGACGACGAACGCCTGGACGATGCCGATCAAGGCCCGCATCGACATGCTCTCGACGGGCATCCGGACACCCATCGGGATCAAGATCTTCGGAGGCGACCTCACCGAGATCGAGAGGATCGGCAAGGACGTCGAGAGTGCGGTCCGAACGGTGCCGGCGACCCGGTCGGCCTTCGCCGAACGCGTCGCAGGCGGCTACTTCGTCGACTTCGACCTGAAGCGGGATCAGCTGGCGCGCTACGGCCTCACCGTGGACGACGCCAACGACGTCATCATGACGGCGATCGGCGGCGAACC
>CALFNC010000013.1 GCA_937902605.1 uncultured Acidobacteriota bacterium
GCTCTTCCGATCTGTTGTCGCCATGACCCTTCCGGCGTCCGGCGAGGCGAGGATCGTCCCGTTCTCGTCGACCAGCTCCGCCCGGCCGGTCTTCCCGACGCGGAAGCCCCGGATGAGGGCGGTGAACGGGTGGTTCTGGGGGTCGATCAAGCCGCCCGCGAGCCCGGCCGGCGATCCTTTCCAGTCCCGGAGGGGGACGAGGACGAGAAGTCGGCGCTCCCCCCTCGCCACCTCGACGAGCGAGGTGATCGAGGAGCGGCCGGATGCCATCGCCTGCTGGACGGCCGGGCTCAACCCCAGGAGATCCGGATCCTCGGACATTCCGCGGCGAGGCTCGGCGAATACCGTCGTGCCGTCCGTCCGGAGGACGAAGACGCCGGAGAGGGTCCGCGTCCGCTGGTAGACCTGCCGGAGCGGCTCGGTCCCCGCCTCCCCGGCCTCGAGGCGGACGGTCACTCCGAGGAGCTGCTCCAGCTCTTTGTGGAGGACGTCGGCAACGTTGCGAGCGGCGTTCTCCGCCAGCCGGGTCCTCTCATCCAGAAGGCCGGCGCGCAGGTCGCTCATCCCCTTCCACCCCATGCCTCCGAGGATGAGGACCGGGAGGAGGGTCCCGACCGAAGTGAGAAAGAGGACCCGGTAAAGAAGGCTCTGGCGGTTCAACGCCGGCGGGGGGGCGATCGAGCTCATCTCAGACTGCCTGCGATCTTCATCAGCTCGTCTCCGGTCCCCGCGTACCGTATCAGGATCTTCCGGCCATCCTTCCGGAACTCGATTTCCGAGAAGTTCCCTTCGGAGGCCATCCGGACCGACCGGAACACTCCCGCGGCGTCCCCGACCTGCACGGGTACGGCGTGGTAGGCGCTTGCCTCGGGGACGAGCGAGGTCGGGAACTCCGACCCGGCGGGCAGCGTCTCGAAGACGAAGAGGCGCTCGCGGCCCCCGTCACGGCCGGTGAACTGCACGCCCAGGCCCGGCGCGGGAACGCGCCCGCTCCGGACCGAGGAAGGCGGCCAGCGGAGGGAGTCGGGAAAGTAGGCCGGCAAGAGGACCTTGGTCCCGAGCGCCTTCTCCGCCGCCTCGACCGACGCGTGCCGGACGATCCCTCGGGGCTCCCCGAGGAGAAGGCCCGGGAGCGTGTCGACCGCTCGAAGGACGGCGGCCGTACCGCCCGCGACGAGGATGGCCGCGGCCACGATCCGGCCGAGCTCACGTCCGCTCGCGGATTGCACCTTCGAGCACCTTGCTGCGAGTCTAGACGATGAAGAAGCTCAAGAGCGCCACCGAGACGGCGGTCACCACGAGCCGAGGTCCCGGAAGGGAGACACGCGAGCCGACGCCGTGCTCCAGGAGCCGGCGGCCTCGCGCCTCGATGTGGAGGAAGTCCCCCCGGCTGCTCGAGCTGGCAGGGAAGTGACTCGCCTCGGCCCGGGCGAGGTGCACGAGGGCAGAGGCGACTACGAGCGGGTCTCCGGTCACCTCGGCGGCCCTGTCGTCTGCGCGGTGCTCGAAGTCTTGGAGCGCCTGACGGCCGATCCCCTGGGCGACCGGGTTGAAGAAGAGGAGCGCCCGGAGGGCCAGGAGCAGCCACCCGGTCCTGAGGTCCCCTTGCTCCTGATGTGCCAGCTCGTGAGCGAGCGCGGCCCGGAGCTCCTCGGGCGAAAGCCGCTCGACTGCGCCGCGCGACACGACGAGCCGGGGCCGCCGCATCCCGCGGCAGAGGATCTGGGGCTCGGCGTCGTCGAGAAGGAGGAGGTCGGGCTTGGGGAGGCGCATGTCGCATGCGACGGCCGCTGCCGCTGCCGCGACCTTCTCGGCCGCTCCCGCTTCCATCAGGGCGCCCTGCTCCGCCACCGGGAGCCGGGTGGCGACTGCCGAGACGAGGTCTCTCAGGAACAGGAACAGCCCCGTCGCGGCGGCCAGAGGAACCAGAATGCGGGGGAGGGGTAGGCCGCCGATCTGGAGGCGGTCCCAGCTGGCGAGCGTCAGGAGCCCGAGACGATCCTGAAACCAGGGGCTACGGCGGAAGGGCGCTAGGAGGAACAGTGCCGGGTGGACGACCAGTGGGACCGCGAGGATCAGGAGGTGATATGGGAGCCGCTGATCCGGGTTGCGGAGATTCCAGGCGCGGGCCAGGACGGCGGCGACTGCCAGCGCGACGGCGGCCTGCAGGATCGAGCCGCCGGCGAAGGCGATCATTCCCCCTTCTTGTCGCCTTTCGTCGCGTCCAGCCGGTCCAGCTCGAGCGGGTGCTCGTGCTCCATCCGGTGGCGCGAAACCTTACCGGTGAAGATCGCGGTGTCGAACGGGAAGACGTCCGGGTTCAGGTGCGCGTTGTAGATGTGCCAGGTGATGACGACGAGGAAGGCCATCAGCCCCTCGTTGCTGTGGGCGACCTTGGCCGCCGGGATCACCTCTCCCGGGAAGAGCTTCGTGACGAGGATCGGCGCCAGGAGGACGTACCCCGTCGCCACCATCAGGAGGCCACCGAGGACGAGGCCCCAGTACTCGAACTTCTGGCGGTAGTCGTACCGGTCGAAGCGGGCCTGGTCGTTCGAGAGGCCGAGGTAGTAGCGGAGCGTCGTGATCGCGTCGCTGAAGTCCTTCTTGCTCGGGATCAGGGCGAAGGAAGCCTTACCGAGTAGGACCGAGAAGATGGCGCTGGCGATGTGGAAGCCGCACAGCAGCGAGAAAAGGACGCCGGCCGCCCGGTGGAGCCACCGCACCCGGTCGAGCCCGCCGATGCCGTTGACGACCGCCTGGGACCAGCCGGCCTCGAAGAACTTTTGCGGAAACCCGGTGACCGCCAGGACGAGGAACGTGCTCATCACGAGCACGTGCTCGGTCCGCTGCTGCTTCGAGAACCGGACGACGTAGGCCTTCATCGATTCACCACCACGCGCCAAAGATGGAGCAGGATCTGGAGGACGAGACCCCCGATGATGAAGGGGATCAGCACCTTGTAGAACAGGGTGATGCCGTAGATGAGGGGAGCCCGTTTCCAGCTCGGCTCGTAATGTGACAGCCAGGCCGCGGGGAAGTTCTCGGACGCGTCCTTGTGGCACTGCTGGCAGGTCCTGAGGAGGTTGGCCTTAACTACCCGCGATCCTTCACCCTTCACGGTCGTGATGTCGTGCACGCCGTGGCAGTCGACGCAGACGGCGACGACGGCGCGCTGATTCTTCGTCTGGCCCTTCTCGAGTGATGCGCTCATCCCGTGGAAGTCGGCCAGGTAGGTCGAGAGGACATCCGTCGAGAGGTTGTACTTCGCCATCACGGCCTTGTTGGTGTGGCAGCTCCCACAGATCTGGGGGGTCCGGAGCCGGTATGCCGCTGAGTGCGGGTTCGCGATGTCGTGCGACTTATGGCAGTCGGTGCAGACGGGGACGTCCGGGTTGTGCGCCACGAAGGCCTTGCCGTGGACGCTCTTCTTGTAGACCTCGAATATCTTCTCGTGGCACCGCGCGCACGTCTTGGAGATGTCGGGCTTGGGCTGGGCGGGACGGGTGATCGCGTGGCTGCCGTGGCAATCGACGCAAAACGGAGCCCGGAAGTCGCCTTTGGCGATCTGGGCGTAGTGGACGCTGTCCAGCGTCTTCGTGTAGTTGTCGAAGTGACAGCGCCGGCACGCCTCCCGAAAGCTCGCCTGGTACTCGCGGAAGGTCTTGACGGGCCGCTCCGGGTGAGGGACCTCCTCGGTCCCGGGGTGGCAGTCGGAGCACTTGACCCGGGTACCGTGAACGCTCTTGTCGAGCTGTGAGACGTCGACGAAGAGGGAGACTTTGGTGCCGTCGGGGAGGTCCTTCGAGGCGGTCTGGTCCCCGTGGCAACCGAGGCACGTGTCGCGCTCCTCCTCGACCGGGCCAGCCGACAGCAGCGAGCTGGAGAACGCGGCCGCGAGGAAGGCCGCACCCATTAGGGCCAAGCCCGTGCGGTGGATCGAGATACGTGTTTGCACCATCAAACTCCGTCCATTCCTCGGGGCGGGACTCTACGCGCCCCTTCCGGGGGGCGCCATGAGTCAAACGATCCATTTCGTGTCAATGAGACACAGAACTCGTCTCCAGGACGGATCTATTTCGCGTCGACGTCGGCCATGTGGCGGATCAGGTCGAGGGTCTTGCAGGAGTAGCCCCACTCGTTGTCGTACCAGGCGACGAGCTTGTGGAACGTGTCGGAGAGGGCGATGCCTGCGGTCGCGTCGAAGATGCTGGTGCGGGAGTCGCCGACGAAGTCGGTCGAGACGACCGCGTCCTCGGTGTAGCCCATGATCCCCTTCATCGGCGTCTCGGACGCGAGATTCATGGCAGCCTTGATCTCGTC
>CALFNC010000014.1 GCA_937902605.1 uncultured Acidobacteriota bacterium
CCGCCGCGCGCCCTCCCGGTCCTTCCCCAGCACCCGGTCCCCGCCGAGACGGTGGATCGACTGGGGCGTCAGGCCGACGTGCCCCATCACGGGGATACCGGCGTCGAGGATCGCCCGGACCGCCCCGAGCATCGGGCCCGCGCCCTCCAGCTTGATGGCGTCCATCCCGCTCTCCTTCACGAAGCGGCCGGCGTTGGCGACCGCCTCCTCGGGGCGGACCTGGTATGAGAGGAACGGCATATCGCCCACGAGCAGCGGGCGGCGGGCGCCGCGCGAAACTGCGCGGCAGTGGTGGACCATCTCGTCCATCGTCACCGGCAGCGTGTTCTGGTAGCCGAGCTCGACCATGCCGAGCGAGTCCCCCACGAGGAGAACGTCGATCCCGGCTTCCTCGGCGGCACGGGCCGAGGGGAAGTCGCACGCGGTGACAACGGAAAACTTCTCCCCCGCCTCCTTGCGGTGCCGGAGGCCCGGGACGGTCACCTTCCTCTGGATGGGGACGGGTTCCTTCGACATGTCATCCCGTCTCGGTCGCTAGGGCGATCCAAGCGGTGGAAAGATCTTATCAGCCTTTCCGGCGCCAGGGCACCCTCTGATACATTTCCTGCTCCGCGATGAAAGGACTCCCCGCGTGACAGGACCCGGGCCGCTTCGCCGGGCGCTTTACCACACCCACTTCCTCTTCGCCGGGCTGCTGGGGGGCCTCGCCTTCCTGCTCGTCTCCGCGTTCGGCCTTCTCGACGTCGCGATCAACCGGGACCGGAAGGCGGCGGGCCGTCTCGCCCATGCCTACTCCGCGGTGATGCGGGTGATCCTCGGCTGGCGGATCACCGTCGAGAACCGGGAACGGCTCAACCTGTCGCACCCGGTCGTTCTCATGGTCCGCCACCAGACCAACCTCGACGTTGTGACGACCGGGATGATCTACCCGTTCCGGACGGTCGTCCTCGGAAAGAAGGAAATCCGGAAGATTCCGCTGTTCGGGTGGTTCTTCGGGGCGGCTGGCAACATCTTCATCGACCGGAAGAACCCGCGGAAGGCAATCGAGTCGATCCGCGAGGCGGCCGGCCGGGTCATCCGCGAGAATCTCTCGGTATGGGTCTTACCCGAGGGAACGCGCAACTCCACCCGGCAGCTCCGGCCGTTCAAGAAGGGGGGCTTCCACCTCGCGATCACGGCGCAGATTCCAATTCTTCCGATCGTCTCCGGACCCATCGACTCTCTTCTCGACGCGGACCGCTGGATGGTCCGGCCGGGCCGGCTCATGATGCGGGTCCTCCCGGAGATCCCATCGGCCGGCCTGACGGCAGACCAGGTCGACGTGCTGGTCGGCCGGGTCTGGCACGCGATGGACGAGGGGCAGAAGCAGCTCCTCGAGGGCGCCCCCCCGCCGATCGGCTGACCGGCCCCGATCCCGTAAGATCGCCCCATGCAGCCGCTCCTCGAGGAGTCCTACGCTCGGCACGTCGCGGTCCGGCAGGAGAGGGCGGAACGCGCCCTCGCCGAGACCGGTTTCGACCGCCTCCTGATCCACTCCGGTCGCGTTCACGAGTACTTTGCCGACGACCAGGAGGCCCCGTTCAAACCCGGCGGCCACTTCGCCCACTGGGCTCCCGTGGAAGGGCCGTCTCACCTCCTCGAGGTCCGCCCCGGGAAGCGGGCGCGGCTCCTCCGGGTGACTCCTCCCGACTTCTGGTACGAGCCTCCGGCTCCCGCTCCCGCGTTCGTCGCCCGGTCGATCGACGTGGTCGACCTCTCCGACGCCGAGGCCGCCTGGCGCGAGGCAGGCCGGACCCCGCGCACCGCCTTCGTCGGCGAGGGGGCCGAGGAGGCCATTGCCCATGGGATCGACGCCGCGTCGGTCAACCCCTCGAAGCTGGTTGCCCGGCTCGACTGGGACCGGGCCTACAAGACGCCGTACGAGGAAGAGACCCTCTTCGATGCGAACCGGATCGCGGCGGACGGCTTCCGGGCCGCGAAGGCGGCGTTCCGCTCGGGCGCCTCGGAGATGGAGATCCACCATGCCTTCCTGGCCGCGTGCGGGACGACCGAGGAGGCGCTCCCGTACCACACCATCGTCGCGCAAGACGAGAAGTCCGCGGTCCTCCACTACCAGCGGAAGCGGGACCGGGGCACCAGCAAGGCCACTGTCCTCCTCGTGGACGCCGGCGCGCCCCTCCGGTCGTACGGCAGCGACATCACGCGGACCTGGACCGACGGCGCCGACCCGGTCTTCGCCGCCCTCGTGGACGGGATGGAGACGCTGCAGCAGCGCCTTTGCGCCTCCGTGCATCCCGGAGTTCCCTACCTAGACCTCCACGTCGCAGCCCACCGTGGGGTGGCGAAGCTCCTCGCCGACGTGAAGGTGTTCACCGTGTCGGCCGAGGAGGCTTTCGACGCAGGCCTCACGCGCCCCTTCTTCCCGCATGGCCTCGGCCACTTCCTGGGCATCCAGGTCCACGACGTTGGCGGGCGCCTCGCCGACCGCGAGGGAAACCTCGAGCCACCTCCCCCCATCTACCCATTCCTCAGGACCACCCGGATGGTCGAGGAGCGGATGGTCTTCACGATCGAGCCCGGCCTCTACTTCATCCCGATGCTGCTCGAGCCATACCGGAAGGGCGAGGCGTCGGCGGCGCTGAACTGGCCTCTGATCGACCGTCTGGTCCAGTCCGGAGGAATCCGGATCGAGGACAACGTCTGCGTGACGGCAGACGGTCACCGCAACCTGACCCGCCCCCACCTTCCGCACTGACCTTGGGCCCCACCCCTTCCTCCGACGGCTTCTTCCAGCCCGCGGAATGGGCTCCCCACTCCGCCGTGTGGCTCGCGTGGCCGAGCCATGCGGACCTCTGGCTGGAGGCGCTGGAACCGGTGCGGGAAGCCTTCTTGCAGTTCGTCCGGGCGATCACCAACCCCGATCCCGTGAGCGGGGTGCCGCGCGGAGAGGGGATCGAACTGCTGGTCGGAGATGCCGAGAACGAGGCCCTCGCACGCGAACGTCTGCGGGGACTTCTGGTCCGCTTCCACCGGATTCCATTCGGCGACATCTGGCTGCGCGACACCGCTCCGGTCTTCCTGAAGCGGAGAGATGGTGAGACCGGTGAGACCGGGGAGATCGCGTGCGCCTCGTTCGTCTTCAACGGATGGGGCGGGAAGTACGTGCTTCCCTTCGATGACCAGGTGTCGGCCCGCGTGGCAGCGGCATCGGCAGCGGCTTCGGGAACGAAGGTCTACCGCTTCCCGTTCGTCCTGGAAGGAGGCTCGGTCGAGGTGGACGGCGAGGGGACCTGCCTCACCACACGCCAGTGCCTCCTGAATCCCAACCGGAACCCAGGGCTAGGCTCCGATGTGCTCGAGGAGCACCTGCGGGCGAGCCTCGGGGTGCAGACCGTCCTCTGGCTGGGGGATGGGCTCCTCAACGACCACACCGACGGACATATCGACACCGTCGCGCGCTTCATCGCGCCCGGGCGAGTCGTCTGCATGATCCCCGCGAGGGACGACCCGAACCGCGAGGTCCTGGAGATCATCCGGCGCGACCTGGCCTCGTTCCGGGACGCGCGCGGACGCCGCCTCCGGGTCGAGACCATCCCATCGCCGGGCCGCGTCGTCGACGAGGGAGGGAAGCCGATGCCCGCGAGCTACGTCAATTTTTACATCGCCAACACGACCGTCGTCGTCCCGCGATATGGGGCTCCCGCCGACTCAGACGCCCTCCGCCGCGTCGGGAACCTATTTCCGGGCCGGCGCGCCGTCGGCGTCCCGGCGAAGGACCTCCTGGCCGGAGGCGGGGCGTTCCACTGCATCAGCCAGCAGCAGCCGGCATGAGCGAGCTCCTCACCGTCGCCGCCGTCCAGTGCCCGCTCGGCGGGAGCGTCGCCGAGAACGTGGCCCGAGTGGAGGGGCACGTCCGGGAAGCAGCCGCGCGCGGAGCCCGCGTCATCCTCCCGCCCGAGCTCTTCGAGGGACCGTACTTCTGCCGGGAGGAGCGTGATGCCTTCTTCGCGTGGGCGCGTCCCTCGGAAGGACACCCAACGATCGAGCGGTTCGCGGCCCTCGCGCACGAGCTGGGCGCCGTCATCCCCGTCTCGTTCTTCGAGAAGGCGGGACAGGCGCACTACAACAGTGTCGCGGTCGTGGATGCCGACGGCTCGGTCCTCGGCGTCTACCGCAAGAGCCACATCCCCGACGGCCCCGGCTACGAAGAGAAGTTCTACTTCCGCCCCGGGGACACGGGCTTCAAGGCCTGGGTGACGAAGGTGGGGACCATCGGCGTCGGGATCTGCTGGGACCAGTGGTTCCCAGAGTGCGCGCGCGCCATGGTCCTCCTGGGGGCCGACGTCCTCCTCTACCCCACCGCGATCGGCTCCGAGCCGGCCAACCCCTCGCTCGATACGCGCGATCGTTGGCAGCGGGTGATGCAGGGGCACGCGGTCGCCAACGTAGTCCCGGTCGTGGCGGCCAACCGGATCGGGGAGGAGGACGGGCAGCTCTTCTACGGCTCCTCGTTCGTGGCCGGGACCGACGGGGCGAAAGTCGCCGAGCTGGGCCGGGAAGAGGAGGGGGTCGTCCTGGCCACCTTCGATCTCGCCGCGGTCCGGCGCGAGAGGGCCTCCTGGGGGTTCTTCCGCGACCGGCGTCCTGAGCTCTATGGCCTCCTCTGAACAACCTGAATCGGGCGGTGTTCGGGACCTAGCGCGGAGCTTCGTTTTCCCGGACGAACGGGACGAACCGGACGGGAAGGACGCTTCGTTCCCGGAAGCCGTCCGGCGTCCGGTCGATCACCTTCAGCTCCTGGTAGAAGAGATCGGAAGAGCACACGTCTGAACTCCAGTCACGCCAATATCT
>CALFNC010000015.1 GCA_937902605.1 uncultured Acidobacteriota bacterium
GAGGGCGACCGGCGACGTCGATGGAGGAAGAACGATGAGCAGGACACGGAACGAGGCAGCCGGACAGGTCGGACGGCGGCAGTTCGCGAAGACCCTGGCAGGCGGCGTGGGGGCCGTCTGGCTCAGCCGAAGCCTTCCTCTCCTCGGGCAGGCTCCGGCGCCATCCCCTACGCCATCCCCTACGCCCGCGCCAGTCGACTGGGAGCGGGCGGGCGTCACATCGTCCGAGGTGAAGCTCGGAATGAGCGCCGCCTTCAAGGGGGCGATCGCGGGCCTCGGGGTCGACTACTACCGGGGCGCCGCCGCCCTTCTGGCCGAGGTCAACGCTCAGGGAGGTGCCGCCGGACGGCAGATCAAGGTCGTCGCCCTGGACGACGGGTACGACCCGCCCGCGGCCCTCAGGAACACGATCCAGCTCGTCGATGAGCAGAAGGTGTTCGCCCTCGTCAACTACGTCGGAACGCCCACGCTGACCCGCGCGCTACCCGTCATTCGCCAGCGGCGGGACCGCGGCCTCGTTCTGGTCGGCAACCTGACCGGCGCGCAGCCCCAGCGCGAGGACCCTTATGTCGACCAGGTCTTCAACGTCCGGGCCTCGTACCGGAGGGAGATGGCTTCCACCGTCGACGAGCTCTGGAAGCTCGGATTCCGGAAGTTCGGCGTGTTCTACCAGATCGACGCCTACGGCCGGAGCGGCGTGGACGGCGTGTCCCGCGCCCTCGCCGCGCGTGGAGCCGAAATCGTGGAGGAGGCGACCTATCGCCGCGGCGCGCTCTTTTCCGAGAACATGACGGCGGCCGTGGACCACCTGAAGAAGGCGGGCGTCGACGCGGTCCTGTGCACCGGCGCCTACCAGGCCGCCGCGGCGTTCGTACGTGACGTGCGCGACGCGGGATGGAAGGTCCCGATCTCGAACATCTCCTTCGTCGGAAGCGATTCGATGCTCACGCTCCTCGTCGAGGAAGGAAAGAAGGCCGGGAAGGACCTGACGAAGGGTCTTGTGAACTCCCAGATCGTCCCGAGCTACGACGAAGTCTCGCTCCCGGCGGTGAAGGAATACCGGGACCTGATGGACAAGTGGAAACCGGTCGTCCCGGCCGACCTCGTCGACCCATCCTTCGCGCCTCCCAGGTACAGCTTCAACAGCCTCGAGGGCTTCCTGAACGCCAAGATTCTCGTCGAGGCATTCCGCCGCACGGGGCCGGAGCTCACCCGCGCCCGCTTCCGCGCAGCCCTGGAGTCGATCACCGAGTGGGACCCCGGGATCGGGGCCGCCGTCACCTTCTCGCCGACCCGGCACCAGGGCCTGGACCGCGTCTACTTCACGACCGTCTCGGCGGGCAGGTGGGTCGGTGTCGCCGACTGGCGGCAGGCGGTGACCGCGTGACCCGCGACGACCGGCGGAGGACTAGAGCATGAGCGCGAACGTCCCAGAGATGGCCGGAGGCGGCCTCCGGCTCCGGTCCAAGATTCTTCTCTTCCTCCTCCCGACCCTCGTCGTCCTGGGGGTCGTCTTGATCGTGGTGTCCGGAATCACCTTCCGAAACCGCCTGACCGCCGAGTTCGAGAGCAAGGGAACGACTATCGCCTCGAACTTGTCGAACTCCGCGGTCGAACTCCTCATCAGCCGTGACGCCTCAACGGTCCAGGCCGTCGTCGACCAGTATTCCCAGATCGGAGGCGTCCAGTACGTCTTCGTCGTGGACGCCGGTGGCAAGGTCGTGGCCCACACGTTCGCCCCGTTCGCTCCCGAGGGCGTCGTGGATGGCAACAAGGTTCCCGGCGACAGGACCTCTCAGGCCGCCCGGCTCAGCTACGAGGATCCGGCGACCGGCGACCCGCAGAACGTCATCGACATCGGCGTCCCGATCCTCTCGGGACGGCTCGGGACGGCCCGGGTCGGCATGGACCTCGGAGTCATCAGCGAAGAGGTTGGCCGGACGTTCACGACCCTTTTCGGCCTCTTCGCGGCCTTCATCCTGGTGGCGACCGTTATCACCGTCGCCTTCTCCCGCCGGATCGTGGAGCCGATCCGGGAGCTGGCAGCCGTCGCCCAGCGGGTCGGCCGTGGTGACCTGAGCCAGACAGTGGCCGTCAGGACCCACGACGAGGTGGGCGAGCTAGGGGCGACCTTCAACGAGTCGATCGAGAAGCTGCGTGGTCTCGTCCAGACCGAGACTGAGCGCGACGAAGAGCGGCGCCGCCGCGAGGAGCTGCAGGGAAACATCATCCGGTTCCTCCAGACGATGAACGAGATCTCCCAGGGCGACTTCACGAAGCGGGGTGTCGTGACCTCCGACATCCTCGGAAACGTCGTCGACTCGATCAACGTGATGGTCGAGGAGGTCGGGGACATCCTTCGGAACGCCGACGGGGCGGCCGACGTCGTCCTGAAGCAGGCCGGCGAGATGATCCAGACGACCCGCTTCATGGTCGACGGCACCTCGCGCCAGAACGCCGAGGTCGCGCGCGTCGAGCGGGAGGTGGCCGAGATGGCGCGCTCGGTGCGCGACGTCTCGAAGGCGGCGGTCTCCTCGGCCACCGCCGCGAAGAGGACCCTCGAGGTCGCACAGAGAGGCCAGGAGACGGTCGAGGAGACCCTGCGAGGGATGCAGCGGATCCGCCAGCAGGTCCAGGTCATCTCCACGCGGATCAAGAGCCTCGGGGACCGGTCCCTCGAGATCTCCGAGATCGTCGAGACAATCGCCCGGATCGGCAACCAGACGAACCTCCTCGCGCTGAACGCCGCGATCGAGGCGGCGGGCGCGGGCGAGGCCGGCCTCCGGTTCGCCGTCGTCGCAGACGAGGTGAAGAAGCTCGCGGAGAGCTCCGGAAAGGCCGCAGACCGCGTGTCGACGCTGGTCAAGAACGTCCAGACCGAGATCCAGGAGGTCATGGCCGCGATGGAGCGGGGTACCACGGAGGTCGAGGACGGGTTCCGCACGGCGACGGCGGCCGGCTCGCGCCTCGGCGAGATCGCCGACCTCTCGCAGACCTCGGCCGAGCTGGCGGACGAGATCTCGAAGACGACGGCGGGCCAGGTCGCCGGCGCCGAGAAGGTCACGCAGTCGATGTCCACGATGTCGGAGATCGCGGCCCAGGCGCACGATATTGTCGTCCGCGCCGAGACGTCGGCGCAGCAGCTAGTCCTGCTCGCCCAGAAGCTCGATGCCGAGCTGGCCCGGTTCAAGCTGGTGGCCTGAGCGGGGGACGCGAAGGAGCCCGGCCGCTCATGGAGACGGACCGCTCTGGCAAGGAGCTCACCTGGACCTTTCTGATGGACGCCTGGGATGCCCTGGCGGCGCTGGAGGAGGGGGTCAAGGGGCTCGGGAGGTCCGCCGGGGCGGCGGCCGCCCGCCAGATCGTCATCGTCTCCCACCGGCTCAAGGGAACGGCTGCCCTCTACGGCTTCCCCCTGGTCTCTCGGGTGGCCGCCGCCATCGAGCGGACGTTCGACTCGATCCCGCCGGGGCAGGATCCCAGCCCGGGCGCCCTCGCCCTCGTCCGCGAGGCGGCGTCCCTCATTCATCACGGGCTGGACGTCATTGCCCTCGGAACCGGAGAGGACGAGCCCAGATTCACGGCCTTCCGCCGGAAGCACGCGCTCTTCTTCGGCGACGGCCCTCTCCCACCCGGCGGCCCGCCGGAGGACTCCCTTACGCCCTTCCCGGAGGCGCTGACCGACGCGGCGCAGCCCGCGTCCCCCCTGGGAGACCTCCGCACCGAGCTGGACGGCTTCTTCCACGGGAACCCCGATGCGGCTTTCTTCGTCCCGGAAGCCGAGGAGCATCTCGAGACCGCCGCGAACGCTCTTCAGGCCGAGTCCCGGCACGCTGACCCAGCGGCTGCAGTCGCGACCCTCTTCCGAGCCTTCCACACGCTCAAAGGGGCTGCTTACACCGTCGGCTGCTCTCCGATTGGAGCGCTCGCACACCGGGTGGAGGACCTCCTGTCCGCGGTGCGGAGCGGCCGCCGGTCCCTCGACGCCGAGGTCGAGGCCGTCCTCTACCTCGCCCTGGACACGCTCCGGTCGATGCTCCCCGGTCGGACCGGCCTGGAGCCCGACGTCGAGACGGCTTACGCGAGCGTTCTCACCGCCGTCGACGGCGTGCTCGCGGACGAGTCCTCGGCCCAGCCCACGCCTGCCGAGCCCGTTCCGTCTTCCCCGCGACCGGTCTTCGCTCCCGTCCCCGCGACCGCCCCGTCCGCGCCCCGCGCGGCGCCGTTTGGCTCCACGATCCGCGTTCACCTCGACCGTCTCGAGGGGCTCCTGAATCTCGCGAGCGACCTGATCATTATCAAGGGAAAGCTCGACCGGCACGTCCGCGAGCTGGAAACCGCGAGCGCCGAGATGACGCTGGACCGAAAGCGCCTCGCCCTGACCATCCGCGAGTTTGCCGGAAAACACGTCAACCCCCAGCTCGGCCACTCCACTGGTGCTGGCGATGGCGATGGCCGCGAGACCCGGAGCCTGGCCGGCTTCAGCGACCTGGAGTTCGAGCGCTACGACGACTTCAACGTCCTCGCGCGGTCGGTCGGCGAGCTCGACGAGGACCTCGGCGATGCCCAGGCCGGGCTCCACTCGATCCTCAACTCGGTCCGGGCGGAGATGGAGACCCTCGGGGGGGTCGTTCGGGACCTCCGGAAGAGTGTCAGCCGGGTGCGTCTCGTCCCGATCGGGCAGCTCTTCACACGGTTTCGCCGCCTCGTCCGGCAGCAGGAGCGCGAAGTCGGAAAGACGGTCCACCTGGAGACCCGTGGAGAGAATGTCGAGATCGACAACGTAATCCTCGAGAAGCTCTCCGACCCGCTCCTCCACCTCGTCCGCAATGCCCTCGCGCACGGCATCGAGGCTCCAGAGGAACGCATTCGCCGGGGAAAGGACCCAATCGGACAAGTCCGGCTCGTCGCTTACTCGCGCGGGAACAAGGTCTGGATCGAGGTGGGAGATGACGGCGCCGGGATGGACCGCGCCGTTCTGAGGAGCCGCGCCCTGGCTCTCGGACTCCTGACGAGGGACCAGGCCGAGGCCATGCGGGACGAGGACGCCACCGACCTGATCTTCCTCCCCGGCTTCAGCACGATGGCGGCCTCCACGACGGGGGCCGGCCGTGGGGTCGGCCTGGACGTTGTCCGCACTGACATCCTGAGGCTGAAGGGAGAGATCGAGGTCAAGTCGGAGCCGGGGCGGGGGACCACCTTCATCCTCAAGGTCCCCTTGACACTGATTGTTTCGCAGGCTCTCCTCGTGGAGGTTGCGGCAAGGACGTTCGCCTTCCCCGTCTCTGCCGTCGAGACGCTCGTCTCGCTCGGGGCCGACGACGTTAGGAAAATTGGGGGACGCGAGGTCATCGCCTTCCGTGGAGACGACCTGCCCGTCCTCCGTCTCCGGCCCCTTCTGGATCTGGAGGGGCACGACCCGGCCGGCGAGATCGTCGGCGTCATCGTCAACGCCGCAGGCCGCCGCATCGTGGTCCTGGTCGACAGGGCCTTGGGGAGCGAGGACGTCGTCCTGAAAAGCCTCGGAGCCTTCCTGGAGAGCCTTTCCCACTACCAGGGCGCGGCGATCTCGTCCTCGGGTCAGCTCGTCCTCGTCCTCGACCCCGTCGGGCTCCTTGGCCTTGACGCCCCACTGCCCGTTCGGAGCCGGGAAGACTCCGGCTTGTTCACCCCGCCGGATGGCGTTCAGGTGGCACGACGGACCCCCGGCGGTCCGACGCGGATCCTCCTGGTCGACGACTCGGTGAGCGTTCGGAAAGTGGTTGGGCGAATGCTGGAGTCGGCCGGCTTCGAGGTCGTGACGGCCGCGGATGGGGTGGAAGCGCTCGAGCGCCTCCACGACGGGGTCTTCTCCGCCGTGATCACCGACCTCGAGATGCCGCGCCTCAACGGCTTCGAGCTGATCCAGCAGCTGCGCAACCGGGACGCCTGGAAGGGGCTCCCGGTCCTCGTCCTGACGACGCGCGTGGGAGAGCGGCACGTCCGCGTCGCCCAGGAGCTCGGAGCGACCGGCTTCCTCTCCAAACCGGTCGTCGAGGAGCGGCTCGTGGCCGTCGTCCGTCGGGCCTGCCAGGCCGGACCCGCAGCAGATGCGTAACGGGTGCGCCGTGTCGACCATCTTGCTCGTCGCAACAAATTCGGAGGAGACGGAAGAAGTTCGCCGCGAGCTGCAGCCGCTAGGTCACGAGGTGACCGTCGCCCCGGGGAGCTTCTACGCCCTGACGCTCCTGGAGAGACACCGTCCCGACGTCCTGGTCGCCTGGCCAGACGTGGGCGAGCCACCGGCCGACGAGCTCTTCGCGATCCTGCGGCAGGACCCGGCCATGGAGCGGATTCGCCTCGTCCTCGTCCGGCCGGACGGCCTGGCTCCGGCGTCGATGCCCGACGTCTTCGTGGTCCAGCCCGGGTCTCCGGCCGACATCGCCGCGTCGCTGGGGCGTCTCGTCCCATCAGCCTCGGCGGCGGAAGGATCGGCTCCGGACCCGATGCAGACCCAGCCACTCCCCGAGGCGGGCAGCCTCGTGGGCCGGCTCGACACCATCCAGCTCGTCCACCTCGTGCAGGCGCTCGCCCAGCTGAGGCGCACGGGGTGCCTCCGGGTCATGTTCTTCTCCGCGGAGAGCCGCTCGTACTTCCGCGAGGGACGACTCGTCCACTCCACGTTCGGAGAGCTGGAGGGCGAAGAGGCGCTTCAGGAGAGCCTGCTCGAAGCGGAAGTGCAGCCCGGCGCCCTGTTCGCGTTCGACCGGTACGACGCAGCGCGAATCGCGCAGATCCCGGCCACCGTGACGGCCAGGCTGGAGTCGATTCTCCTCGACACCTCGGCCTATCTCGACCAGAGACGGGGCCAGGCCACGGGCCGGGAAGAGGGGTAACGCGGGATGGAGTCGCACATCGAAGAGGCACGGAGCGCCCCGAACCCGAACGACGGCCTGCCGAGGGTGCTCGTCATCGACGACAGCGTCAGCGTCCGGATCGCCCTCGAGCGGATCCTCCGGCAGAGGCCTGTGGAGGTCCTCGCGGTCTCGAACGGGATGGACGGTATCGGAGCGATGCTCGAGCGTGCTCCGGCCGCCGTGATCTGCGACTACGTCCTTCCGGACCGCGACGGCCTCACGCTGGCCCGCTTCGTCCGCAACCACCCGCTCCTCCGCACGGTTCCGTTCTTCCTGATCACTGGAGCCGCCGACGCGGCGCTCGAGGAACGGGCGCGGGAGAGCGGGTGTACCGCAGTCTTCCACAAGCCGTTCACCCCCGAGGCGGTCCTCGGGGCGCTCGACCGCCACGTCGGGTCGCAGCTCGGACTCCCGGCATCTGCCGCGCCGGCGCCCGAGGAGCCCGCCAGCGCGCGGATCCTCGTCATCGACGACAGCATGAGCGTTCGGGTCGCCCTCGAACGCCTCCTCGTCCAAAGAGGTTACGAGACGACCGCCGTCTCGTCGTCCGCCGAGGGTCTGCGCCGCCTGGACGAAGAGGCGTTCGACCTCCTGATCAGTGACCTCGTCATGCCCGACATGGACGGCATCGAGCTCGTGCGCTTCATCCGCGACAACCCGGCCCTCCGCTCCTTGCCGGTCATCCTGGTCTCAGGGCTCGGCGACGCCGAGATCGAGGAGAAGGGGCGCCTGGCGGGGGTCGACGACGTCGTCCGAAAGCCGTTCACGGCCGCCAGCCTCATTCCGAAGGTCGAGCGGCTTCTGGCGCGCGCGCGAACGGCTCCCGCCCCCGCTCCGACCGCTCCGCCCCCGCTCGAATCCGGAACCGAGGTCGCCCTCAAGGTCCTGGGCCTGCTCCGCTCCGTCGCCGGGGTCGAGGGGGCTTTCCTCCTCGACCGGGTCACCGGCCAGGTCGTGGCCGCCGATGGGATCGAGGCGCCGCGCGTGAGCGAGGCTGCGGCGCACGTGACCCGTCTCGTGCCGCTTCTTACGGAGCTCGGGGCCGGCGTTTCGCGCGCCGGGCTGCGTTCCGGGATCTTTCAATACGAGAACGGCTTCCTGGTCCTTCACGAGGCCGGTCGGCTGACGATCCTCGTGGCCCTTTCGGACGCGGGGCAGCTCGGACTTCTGAACCTCATGGTCCAGAAGAAGCTCCCCCGCATCCTCGCGGGCGGCGGATCGTAGCCGCGGATTAGATCTTCGGCCCGGCCCCGCTGACCTCGGCCGGGCAATCCGCGTCGAACTTCCGGAAGTTCTCGATGAACCGCGCTGCGAGCTGCCGGTACTTGCTGTCGTATTGCGTCTTGTCGCTCCAGGCCTCGGCGGGGCGGAGAACGTTCTCCGGTACATCGGGACAGCTCTTCGGGACCTCGAAGCAGAAGACGGGATCCCTGTAGTAGTCCACGGAGTCGAGCTTCCCGTCGAGGGCCGCGTTGAGGAGAGCCCGCGTGTGCCGGATGCTGATCCGCTTCCCGATACCGTACGGTCCACCGACCCACCCAGTGTTCACCAGCCAGCAGATCGAACCGTACCGTTCGATCTTCCGCTTCAGGAGGTCCCCGTAGAACGCTGGATGGTGGACCATGAACGGCGCCCCGAAGCAGGCGCTGAATGTGATCTCCGGCTCCTTCCCGAGCTCTACCTCCGTCCCCGCGATCTTGGACGTGTAGCCCGAGATGAAGTGGTAGAGGGCCTGGTCTGGCGAGAGGCGGGCGATGGGGGGCATGACGCCCGACGCATCGCACGTGAGAAGCACGATGTTCTTCGGATGCCCCGCCATCTTGTCCGGGACAGCGTTTTCGATGAACGACAGCGGGTAGGAGGCGCGCGTGTTCTCGGTCCGCTCGTCGCTCTCGAGGTCGATCACCCGCGTGACAGGGTCGTAGACGACGTTCTCCAGGACCGTCCCGAACCGGCGCGTCGTTGCGTAGATCTGTGGCTCGGCCGCCTTCGAGAGCCCGATCACC
>CALFNC010000016.1 GCA_937902605.1 uncultured Acidobacteriota bacterium
AAAACGGGGCGGGCGCGGGAGCCCTTCCCCTCGTGCCCCTCCTGCGGCGGACTGGCCCGGCCCAACATCCTGATGTTCGGCGACTGGGGGTGGAACGGCGCGAAGACGGAGGCCCAGGAGGCGCGCCTCGACGCCTGGCGCGACACGGCACAGGGTCCGCTGGTCGTCGTGGAATGTGGCGCGGGGCTCGGCGTCCCGACGGTCCGGCTCTTCGGCGAGCGGGCAGCTTCGATGAACCGCGGCACCCTGATCCGGATCAACCCGCGGGATCTCGACGGGGGAGCGGACAGCCGGACAGTGAAGATCCGATCGGGAGCCCTCGCGGCGCTCGAGGCGATCGGCGGCCTCATCGGCTGACGGCCTGAGCAGCTGATGGGCAGCGCGGCGTTGCACGGGCGTAAAGTCCTGGTGTGCTCGCAGCGGCCCTCGTCCTCGTTCTTGCCGGAGGGATATTCCCCGGTCCCGCGGCCGCGGTGGAAGTGCCGGTCCCGGCGGCGGTCGCCGCGCCACCGGCATCGGCCCGGGAGGAATCCCTGCCTGACGCCGGGGAGCTGATCCGGAAGGCGCTGAGAAGCCAGAGGGCTTCCGAACAGCGGTTCGATTCCTACACGTTCGACCGGATGGAAGAGACCATCACCTATCGGTCGGACGGGACCGTCCGGGAGACGACGAGGCGCCTCTTCTACGTCTTCTCGGGTCCGGAACCCGACGGGAGTTCGCGGGAGCTGGTGGAGGTGGACGGCCGGCCCGCGACGCCGGACGAGATCCGGAAGGCGGCAGAGGACGACCGGAAGGCCAAGAAACGCCGGCTCGAGGAACGGGCCGCCGCGCGCATCTCCGAACCGAAGCGGGTCGTTGGAGATCAGGATGACCCGGAGATCGCTTCGCGTCGCCTGTCGGACCTGATGCGGCGCTTCGATTTCCGCGTGACAGGACAAGAAGTGCTGGCCGGCCGGGCCGCTTGGGTGGTCGAGTTCTCCCCGCGACCCGGGGCTCCCGAGAACGGTCTCGGAGACCGTGCACTGAACGCGCTGGCGGGCCGGGCCTGGATCGACGTGTCGGACCTTCAGATCCGGAGAGTGGAGGCCATCACGACGCACCCAGTCAAGGTGGCAGGAGGGATTGTCGTGAACGTGAAGCGCGCCGAGGTGTCCTACGAGGCGGCGGCCATTGCCCCGGGTTTCTGGTTTCCGACGCGAATTGCCCTTCGTCTCGAGGGGAAGAAGGCGCTCTTCTTTCCTCTCAACGTCGGGTACAAGTTCGAGCTCTCCAACTTCAGGTCGTTCGCGGTGGAGACCGAGTCCTCGATCCCCGCGCCGAACTGACTGCCGAAAGGGACGCCGGTCAACGGACCTTCTGGAAGAGGTATCCAGAGTACTCGAGGGCCTCGCGTCCACCGACGGTCCGGACGAAAAGCGTCTCCCGCCCGCTCCGCCCGATCCCCCGGATGAGGGCCTCGTCGTCGCTGAGCGGCTCCAGGATCAGGTTCAACGTCCCGATGTCGAACTTGTCGCTCGTGAGCTTGCCGTTCAGGACCCCGTCCCGGTACTCGATCTCGAGGGTGTCGTCGAAGAGCTGGAAGTCGTCCTCGGCGGTCACGAGGCGGTAGCGGCCCGCTCGTTTCAGCCACCTCGACGGGACCTTCGCGCGGGTGTCGATCTCCTCGCCCACCACGGCGCTGATGCCGTCCCGCTCGAGCACGAGCACTCGGGTCGACCCGATGGTCTTCACCGTCGTGCGGGCCTCGTCGAGGTCGCTGATGGTGAGGGGGATCAGGCTGAGGAGCTTGTACTGGAGGGAGAAGTAGCCGTCCTCAGCCGGGATCATGTTCAGGGTGACGCCGGAGATCCTCAGCTTGAGCCGACCCGCATCATCGGTGATCCGCGCGATCCCCTTCAGCGTGGCGAACGTCCCCGTGTAGCGGGCGACCTCGGCGGCACGGAGCGGGACCGCCTTTCGGGTCACCGGAGCGGGAGGGCGGATCCCTTCCCGGACCTCCAGGGCGAGCCGGAGCATCTCGTCGGCCACGCGCTCGGTGATCTTGTCGCCGGTGTCGGAGTTGGTGAGGACGATCGCGGTCAGGCGGTGGTCCGGGAGCATGACGAGCGTGCTCCGGTGGTACAGCGAGAGGCCGTGGTGGAAGCAGACCCGGCCGGCGTAGTCGAGCTTCTAGATCGGAAGAGCGTCGTGTAGGGAAAGAGTGTAGATC
>CALFNC010000017.1 GCA_937902605.1 uncultured Acidobacteriota bacterium
AGTGCCACGGCGCTCCCTTCGTGAAGCAGAACCTGAAGGAAGCCGACCAGATGATCAAGGAGGCCGACAAGGTCATGGCCGAGGCGATCGAGATCGTCGCCGGCCTCTACAAGGACGGGATCATCAAGCCGCAGGCGGGAAAGCCGGCGTACCCGGACCTGCTGACCTTCTACGACGCGCAGACGCCCGTGGAGCAGACGCTTTACGTGATGTTCCTCGAGCACCGGATGCGGGCCTTCCAGGGGGCGTTCCACATGAACCCGGACTACGTGACCTGGTATGGCTACGCTGAGTTGAAGAAGGATATCGTCGAGATCCGCCACGCGACCGAGACGATGCGCAAGGAAGCGAAGAAGTAGCGCGGAGGCGCGCAAGAACACCCAACCGAAGCCCTCCTCCGGGCGAACCGTGGGGTAGGGCTTCTCCCGCGGCCAGGGTCAGTTCTCCGGAGTGGACGACCCGGCCGGTCTTCCCCGAGTCGACCCGGCCGGCTATCTCGTCGTTCTTCCTAGCCGCCGCGTCTCGGACCGGAATCGCCTAGGCTCTTCCGACGGGGCGCCGCCTCGCGCTACCCGCTTTCCTCGTCTTCCCTAGCCTCGGCGATCGCCCGAAGCCGTTCCATGCTCGGAATCAGAAATCCGTGCTCTCGGGTGATCACGACTCCGTCCTTTCCCCACCGGCTCATGATCCGGATCGCGGTCTCGATCGTCGTGCCGGCCAGGTCCGCGATATCCTGGCGGTTGAGCCAGAGGGGAATGAAGGTTCCCGCGCCTTCGCGTTGTCCGATCTTCTTGCCGAGGACGAGAAGAGCCCTGGCCACTCGCCGCTCCACCGAGACCATCATGTCCTGCAGGCGCTGAGCCAGCTCGGCCTGCCGGATCACGAACAGCTGGAGGAGCTGCCGGGTGATCTCCGGGTGGCGGTCGATGATCCCGAAGAAGTCACGCTCCGGGATCTGGAGGACCGTCGACGGCTCGACCGCGATCGCCGAGGCCGGGTAGGGAATCGACTGCAGTGACGCGACGATCCCGATCGGCTCGCCCGGGCCGAGCAGCCGGACGAGAACATTCCGGTCCTGCGCCGACTTCAGCACCTTCACGCTGCCGAACACGACGAAGGACAGTTCCGTCGTTCGATCTCCCTCAGTGAAGACCGTCTCCCCTTTCCTAAAGACCCGGATCCGGCAGTGCGGGAGCAGGATCCCGCGTTCTGCCGGGTTGAGGCACGAAAACACCGGGATCGCGTCCAGATGAGCACGAGATGCCGGCATGGAGGTGCTGTTCAAGCCGACCCAAGATACAACGACTGGTCGCGCGCGAAGAAGGCGCCCCTCTTCCGCGAGCGTCGTCGACCGCGGGGGCCAGCTCGAGCGAGAGACTCCCTCCGGCGACGACCGCGGTCCCGGACGCGATGAAGTAATTCGACGCGGCCCGGTCTGACGAGATCCGGCCGTCCACCAGCTCAGCGGGCCGGAGTTGTCAAAGACGCTCCGTGCTAACGTCTCGCCGAGGGTCCCCTGGCCGCGGTGCTGCCCAGGTGGCGGCGACTGCCATCGGCCGGGACGGGCCCTCAGGAGGGATCCCATGTTGCGCAAGCCCGTCGCCCTGATCACCGGAGCCAGCGGCGAGATTGGCCACGGCCTCATCACCCACCTCGCCGAGGCTGGGACACGTCCCGTCATCACGCTCGACCTGCGGCCGCTGGAGGGCGACCTCGGACGGAAGGTCCAGCAGCAGTTCGCGGGGTCGATTCTGGACAGCCACCTGCTCGACCGGATCATCTCAGAGTTCGAGGTCGACCTGGTCTTCCACCTTGCCGCGCTCCTCTCCACGCGAAGCGAGTTCACACCGGTCACCGCGCACCACGTCAACGTCGAGGGGACGCTGAACCTCCTCGAGTTCGCACAGAAGGAGGGCGAGTCACACGGCCGTCCGGTGAAGTTCCTCTACCCGTCGTCGATCGCCGCGTACGGGCTCCCGGACATCGGGACGAAGGCCCGCGCTGGGAAGGTTAGGGAGGACGACTTCAATCAGCCGACGACGATGTACGGCGCGAACAAGCTCTACTGCGAGCAGCTCGGCCGGTATTACGCGCGGCACTACAAGCAGCTGGCGGCCGAGACGCTGTCGGGGAAGGTCGACTTCCGGGCCATCCGCTTCCCGGGCCTGATCTCGGCGGCGACGGTTCCCTCCGGCGGCACCTCCGACTTCGCTCCGGAGATGCTCCACGCCGCCGCGCAGGGGAAGCCCTATCCCTGCTTCGTCCGCCCCGACACCCGGATTCCGTTCCTGGCGATGCCCGACGGCGTCGACGCCATCCTCACCTTGGCCGCCGCCCCGAAGGAGAAGCTCACCCGCTCGGTCTACAACATCGGCGGTTTTAACCCGTCGGCCGAGGAAATCCGGAAGATCGTTCTCGAGGCGTTCCCAAGGGCCCAGATTACAACGGCGCTCGACGCCAGCCGGCAAGGGATCGTTGACTCCTGGCCTGCCGACGTCGACGACTCGGCGGCCCGCCGCGACTGGGGCTACGCGCCGAAGTACGACCTGGGACGCGCCTTCAGCGACTACCTCGTCCCGGCAATCCGGGAGCGGTACGCGTAAGATCTCGGGTATGAGACGGTTTCGCCGGTTTCTCCGCGTCTCGTCGATTGCCGTGGCCCTCCTGCTTCCCCCTGGTGTGGTCCTGGCAGGGCGTGGAGGCGGCTCGCATTCCGGTTCGGGCTCCGGGTCCCATTCCGGGTCCCGCTCCGGCTCTCATTCCAGTTCCATGTCCGGTCACGGTGGGGCGCGTCCCGGATATAGCGGGACACGCTCCGGACTCGGGGGCTCTCATGCTGGGCAAGGGGGCCATCTCCATCGCTCACACCGTCCCCATCGGGGTTCCCCCGTTCCGTTCTTCGGATACTCCGGATGGTATTTCGGCGGCTGCTCCTGGATCTGGAACGACTGGAACTGCTGGGATACGCCCAACGGCGTCCTCTTCCCGCCGGTGGAAGAGGTCGACGACTCCGACCAGGAGCTCGACGCCGAGGTCAGCGCGGACGTCACCGACACGCCGCCCGGAAGGGACGCCCGCTCCGGCTCGGCTCTCGTATTTGACGTCTCCCCCGAAGACGCGGTCATCTATGTGGACGACGAGTACGAGGGGACGGCCGCAGACCTCAACGAACTCGAACGCGGCCTGCGCGTTCCTCCTGGCGAACACGTGGTGACCGTCCTCCGGCCCGGATTCCACGATTCGACCGTGACCGTGAAGACCCGGGCCGGGAAATCGACGAACATCGACGTCAACCTGACCCGCTAGGCCGGAACCAGGAAGTCCCCTTCGCGCCGAACCGCGCCCGCCTTCTCCAGCGCCGTCACCAGCCACTCCGCGTATGCCTCGGGGGTTAGCCGGAAGTAGCGCCGGTTGAACTCGCGGTGGAGGCCGACCCGCTCGACATACGCCGGCAGCTCTGCGAGTACCAGCCGCCGCCGGTGGAGGAGCGCGTAGACGAGGATCACCCGCGGGGCGTGCCGGGCCAGCCTCATTGGGTCGGCCTCGAAGGCCTCGAGCCGGCGCATCGCTCGGTCGAGCGCAGCCGCCACGCCGGTGAACGGCTCGCCGTGGCCGGGGATGACGACGCGTACGTCGAGCTTCGCGATCGCCTCGAGCGTGGTGCGGGAAGCCGGGATCCCCTCGGGCTCGTACTCGGGCGGCATGACGAATCCGAAGCCGTTCCCCCAGAGCGCGTCCCCCGAGATGAGAATCCGGTGCTCCGGGTTGTAGAAGACAAGGGCCCGCATGTCGTGACCGGGGGCCGCGATCACCTGCCACTCGAGACCGCCCCAGACCTCAGTCGAGCCGGGGTGAAGGGAGCGGTCAGGGTGAAAGCGCTCGGCGGCCTGGTCGGCGAAGTCGAGGAACAGGGCGACATGGTCCCAGGCCTCGATCAGTGGCGCCTCCCCCTCGGGGACGGCGACAGCGCAGCCGTAGCGACGGGCGAGGGCGGCGTTCCCGCCCATGTGATCGGAGTGGCAGTGAGTATTGGCCACCAGGGTGAGCGGCTCGCTTCCCAGCGCCCCCTCCGCCGTGAGCAGCTCCAGCGTTCGCGGCACGTTCTGGACGTAGCCCGAGTCGACAAGGACGTGACCTTCTTTGCTCTTCAGGAGGATGTTGTTCGCCGACAGCCAGTCTCGGACGAAGACTTCCATCTGGGGTGGGAAATGAGAAGCTAGCATGGCTCCTTAGACCGGCCTCGAGCCTACCACCCGGTCCAGGTCCGCCGAGGGTGGCCGGCTACTTCGTCTTCGGTTTGACGCAGATCGTGGTCCTCTCTCTCGCCCGCTGGGTCACGTTCGCCTTCGGGACACCGGTGGGGAGCTTTCCGTTCGTTTCTTTCGCCGCCTGGCGCTGGGCGAGCTTCAATGCGTTGACGCTCGTCTTCCGCTTCACGTTCGTCAACTGGGTCCGTGTCACCCCGTTTCTCAACCTCTTCCATCGCGCGATGGGGATGAAGCTCGGCGCGCGAGTTCAGATCAACACGGCGGTGGTGGCCGACCAGAACCTGATCTCCGTCGGCGACGACACGGTCATCGGCGGGGATGTGACCCTGGTGGCGCACGTCGCGGAGCGCGGCCGCCTCGTCACGGCCCCCGTCAGGATCGGGCGCGACGTCACCATCGGGATCATGGCGGTGGTCCTCCCTGGGTGCGAAATCGGCGACGGGGCCGTCATCGCCGCCGGAGCCGTCCTGTCGAAGGGAGCGAAGGTGGGACCCGGCGAGGTCTGGGCGGGGGTCCCCGCGCGCCGGGTCGGCCGGAGGTCGCGGGCACCGCGTAAGGGTGCGAGCCCCGCTTCCGGCTCTTCCCCACGTGACGGAGGCGGGGCTATATGAGGGGTGCCGGACGGCACACATTTGGGATCAGGCGGGCGCGAAGGCCTCTGAGAGGGCCTCTTTGTGCGCCTTCACGGTGGCGGCGACCTGGGCCGGGCCGTGCGCCGTGGAGACGAACATCGCCTCGAACTGGGCCGGGGCGATGAAGACGCCCCTCTTCCTGAGGCCGTGGAAATACGTACGGAAGCGGGCCGGGTCCGACTTCTTCGCGTCGTCGAAGTTCTCGACAGGCCCCGGGTTGAAGAACATGGTCGAGATCGATCCGATTCGGACGAACGACAGTTTCTCCGAGACACCCAATTCCGTCGCAACTTTCTTCATCCCCGCCTCGAGGGAAGCCGCTGTCTTCTCGAGCTGCTGGTAGACCTTCGGGACCAGCGAGTCGAGCATCACCTTCCCGGCCTCCATCGCGAGCGGATTCCCGGAGAGGGTTCCGGCCTGGTAGACCGGACCGTCGGGCGCGACCTTCCCCATCAGGGCCTCCGTCCCGCCGTACGCCCCCACCGGCAGCCCGCCGCCGAGGATCTTGCCGAGGCACGTAAGGTCGGGCCGGACGCCGTAGATCTCCTGGGCCCCTCCCTTCGCGAGCCGGAAGCCGGAGATCACTTCGTCGAACAGGAGGACCGCCCCTTCTCGATCCGCGATCGCCCGCAGCCCTTCCAGGAAGCCGGGCTTCGGCAGGACGACCCCCATGTTCGCCGCGACCGGCTCGACGACGAGCACGGCGATCCGCTTCGGGTGGGCCGCGAACTGAGCCTCGACCGAGGCCAGGTCGTTGTACCGCGCCGTCAGCGTGAGGGAGGCGAGCGCCTCCGGGACGCCTGGCGACCCGGGGATTCCAAGAGTGGCGACCCCCG
>CALFNC010000018.1 GCA_937902605.1 uncultured Acidobacteriota bacterium
GGAAGAGTTCCTCCGTCAGACCTACTTGAAAGGGACCGCGAGCTCGCCCCAGAAAGGGGCCATCCCGGTCAAGAAAGGAGTGAAATAGGAATCTTCAAATCGATCACTTGTGGCCGGCGAGTCCGGTGCCGGCGCAGCGGGCTTCCGCTCTTCCGAGGCGTGATAAACTCGCGCGAGATTTTGAGTTTCCCATCAAGGGGCATCCCTCTTTTTTCGGTAGGAGTTTGAGAAAGGAGAAATGAGGTTAGGAAACATGCGAAAGAATCCAATCTGGCTCGCATTTCTGATTCTGGGTCTGGTCCTCACGGGTAACGCGTGGGCCCAGGGCCTCCCGTCGGCGACGCTGTCCGGCAAGGTCATCAACGAGGGGCAGGGGCTCCCGGGGGTGTCGGTGGCCGTCAAGTCGCCGAACCTCCAGGGCACTCGCACGACCGTCACCTCCGGGAACGGTGACTACACGTTCATCGCCCTTCCCCCCGGCAGGTACACGATTACCTTCGCGCTGAGCGGTTTCGCTCCCGTCACCAAGCAGGCTGACCTCGCGGGCTCGCAGTCGTCCGTCCTCAACGCCACGATCAGCCTCACAGCGGTGGCGGCGGAGGCGACGGTCGTGGGCCGCGCGGAGAACATCTCCGAGACGACGCAGGCGGCGACGACCTACACGTCCGACATCCTGAACAAGCTCCCGGTCACCCGGACGCTGCTCTCGGCGGTCGCCCTCGCGCCCGGCATCACGCAGAACGGCCCGAATGCCGCGGTCACGGTCTCCGGCGCCCAGTCGTACGACAACCTCTTCCTGATGAACGGCGCCAACATCATGGACAACATCCGTGGCACGCCGCTCAACCTCTTCATCGAGGACGCCATCCAGGAGACGACGACGTCGACGTCGGGAATCTCCGCGGAGTACGGCCGGTTCGCCGGCGGCGTCATCAACACGATCACGAAAGCGGGCGGCAACAGCTTCTCCGGCTCGTTCCGGACGAACTTCTCCAACCCTGCCTGGATCGCCATCCAGCCGGGGGGCACCGTGGGCCTGCAGGACGTCCAGGAGACCTACGAGGCCACGCTCGGCGGGCCGATCGTCAAGGACATGCTCTGGGCGTTCCTGGCCGGCCGCTACGCCAAGACCTCGACGACCTACACGACGCCGGTGACTAGCATCGGCGTCAACCAGGGGATCGAGGAGAAGCGGTACGAAGGGAAGCTGACCTTCACGCCGTTCCAGAACCAGACCCTGACAGCGTCGTACCTCGGGATCAAGCTGAAGGCGTCCAACTACTACTTCACCCCGATCCCGGTCTACGACCTGGACAGCTTCTACGACCGGGAAACGCCGAATAACTTCACCGTCCTGAACTATAACGGCGTCATCACGAGCAACCTCTTCGTGGAGGCCCAGTTCTCCCAGAAGCACTTCACGTTCATCGGCTCTGGTTCGAAATACACCGACCTGATCAAGGGGACCGTGATCTTCGACCAGGCTCCCTACTACACGTACAACTCGCCGATCTTCTGCGCCGTCTGCCCGGGCGGGGACGAAAAGCGCGATAACAACGACTACTTCGCCAAGGCGACCTACTTCCTCTCGACCCCGTCGATGGGCAGCCACAACATCGTCGTCGGCTACGACCGGTACACGAACAGCCGCCTGTCGAACAACTACCAGTCGGGCAGCGGCTACTCTTTCTTCGCCACCGACTCGCAGTTCGCCGGCACGAACGTCTACCCGCAGGTCGTCCCCGACAGCAGCTACCTCTCGTTCAGCCCGATCCTCAAGCAGGCCATCCCGACGGACCTGAGGAGCGACTCGATCTTCGTGAACGACAGCTGGAAGCTGGGGAACCAGCTGACGATCAACCTCGGCCTCCGGTACGACAAGAACCACGCCCTTGATTCGGAGGGCAACCTCCGCCAGAACGACAGCACCTGGAGCCCGCGTCTCGGCGTGACGTTCGACCCGAAGGGCGACGGCAAGGTCCGGTTTGGCGCCACCTATGGCCGGTACGCCTCTGGCGCCCAGCAGGTCTTCGCCGGATCGGCGGGTTCCGCCGGCGGTCTCCCGAACTACCTCTACTACAACTGGAACGGGCCCGAGATCAACACCGGCGCCGCCCCGTGGGTCAGCGCGCACGACACGCTGGCGAGGGTTTTCCAGTGGTTCGGCGTTCCCGGGCCCTACCAGTACCCGACGCTGAATACAGATCAGCTCTTCAACCCGATCATCCAGGGCCTGAACCAGGGCATCGCGTCGGGGATGGTTTCGCCCCACACCGACGAGGTGTCGGTCGGCATCTCCGGTAGCCCGATGTCCCGGCTCACCTACCGGGTCGATGGCATCTACCGAAAGGCTGGCGGTTTCACCGGCAAGTTCATCGACACGAGCACGGGACAGGTCAGCGACTCCTTCGGCAAGAAGTACGATTTTGCCCTCCTCAACAACTCCGACGCTTACGAGCGCCTCTACTATGGCCTCAACTCCCAGTTCTCCTTCCGGGCGATGGACGGCCTGACCCTAGGCGGGAACTGGACCTGGTCGCACACCTATGGCAACCTCGAGGGCGAGAACCCCGGCGGCGGTCCGGTCGCGGGCGGTCTCAACGTCTACCCCGAGTACGTGCAGGCGAGCTGGAACGCTCCCTCCGGTGACCTGCTCCAGGACCAGCGGCACCGGGTCCGCCTCTTCGCCTACTACGACTTCCCGCTCCCGAAGACCACCGGCAACCTTGGCGTGAGCGGCATCTTCCAGTACAACACCGGCACCGCCTATTCGAGCTCCGCCACCATCTCGGTCTCCGGCTACGTGACGAACCCCGGCTACGTCACCCCCCCGACGAGGGAGACCTATTTCTTCGGCGGCCGCGGGTCGTACAAGATGCCGTCCAACGACCGGCTCGACCTCGCCCTCAACTACTCCAAGGACATCGGGCCGGTCCAGCTCTTCATCCAGCCTCAGGTCCTGAACGCCTTCAACGCCGAGCACGCGATCGTCGTCAACTCGACGGTCTACACGAGCTACAACAGGACGGGGCTCGTCAAGTTCAACCCGTACACGACGGATCCCTCGAAGCTGATCGAGTGCCCGGCCACAACCTCCATCGCCGACTGCAAGGCGATGGGCGCGAACTGGCAGAAGAGCACGTCCTTCGGCACGCCGACGAGCGCGGCGTCATACCAGCTGCCCCGGACCTTCCAGTTCTCGGTCGGCCTCCGGTTCTAGCACCTCTCCTTTCGAATCTCTCGCCCCGGCCTTCGGGCCGGGGCTTTTTTCTTTCTGCTAAGGTCTCCAGACTATGAGATCGCGTCTGTTCGGCCCCGCCTTCCTGCTGATCCTGGCGCTCAACGGCTGCCGGAAGGCGAGGGAGGCTCCCCCGACCTTCCCGAAGGCTCCGGTCATCCTGATCAGCGTCGACACCCTCCGGTCGGACCACCTCCCGTTCTACGGCTACAAGGGCGTCGAGACGCCGGCCCTCTCGGCGCTCCGCGCCGATTCGGTCCTCTTCGAGCGGGCCTACGCCCACGTCCCTCTCACCCTTCCGTCGCACGTGTCTCTGTTCACTGGCCTCCTCCCCGGGGGCCACGGAGTCCACGACAATGCGGGGTACCGGCTGAAGGCCGAGGTCCCGACATTGGCCGAGCTGATGAAAAAGGGAGGCTATCGGACGGGGGGAGCGGTCTCGGCGTTCGTTCTTTCTCGGACCTCGGGCATTGCTCGAGGCTTCGACTTCTACGAGGACGGCATCGAGGTGGGAGGCATCAACCTGGCGGCGAGCCTCATCCAGCGGCCTGGGGCGAAGACCGAGGCGCTTCTTTCGAAGTGGATCGACGCACAGGGCGACGCGTCCCTTTTCGCGTTCCTTCACCTCTACGAGCCCCACACCCCGTACGAGCCCGGGGAGCCATACCGGAGCCGTTATGCCTCGAACCCTTACGATGGCGAGATTGCCGTGTCGGACGAGATCGTCGGCCAGTTCCTGGCGCACTTGAAGGAGAGAGGGATCTACGACCGCGCTCTCGTCATCTTCCTGTCGGACCATGGCGAGAGCCTTGGCGAACACGGGGAGGACGAACATGGCATCTTCCTCTACAGGGCCGATCTCCAGGTGCCCCTTCTCCTGAAGCTGCCGGGGCAGAAGCTCGGCGGCACTTCGGTCAAGGACCCTGTCCAGCTGAGGGACGTCTTCACGACGATCGGCGCCGCGGTGGGCTTGACCGGCTTCCCGGAGATCCCGGGAAACGTTTCGCTTGCTGCCCTTGCAGTGGGGGAGCATGCGCCCGAGCGGAAGGTCTACGCCGAGACCTTCTTCCCCAGGACGCACTTCGGTTGGGCTGAGCTGGCCTCAGTCCTCGAAGGTCGGTGGCAGTACATCGATGCGCCGAAGCCCGAGTTCTACGACATGGAGTCGGATCCGGCGGAAGTGACGAATCTCGTGGAGGGGAAGCCGGGGCCGCTCCGCGCGATGAAGCTCGAGCTCGAGCAGAGAAGGGCGACATTCGAGACCCCGGGCACGATCGGCGAAGAGGAGAAAAAGAAGCTGGCGTCGCTCGGGTACCTGTCGACGGGCGCGTCCACGACTGGAGTCCTCCCGGACCCTAAGGACGAGGTCGGTGTCGTTCGGATGCTGAAGGACGCCGGCCACCTGGCCGCGACGGGCCATCCGGCGGAAGCGATCACCTTCTACGAGCAGCTCCTGAAGAAGAACCCGGCGATGTTCGACGTCTGGGAGCTCTACGCGGAGGCCCTCCTGGCGGTGGGTCGTACGGAAGAGGCCCTGGCGGCGAAGAAGAGGGTGGTCGAGCTTTCGCCCCCCTACGCAACCGTCCCGCTCATCGGCGTCGCGACCGTCTACCTGCAGATGGGCAAGCCGGACGAGGCGCTGAAGAACGCCCAGCTCGCCAAGGACCGCGGTGACATCGGGGCGTCCGAGACCTTGGCACGCGCCTACTTCCTGAAAGGTGACCTCACGCGCGCGGAGGCCGAGGCGAAAGCCGGTCTCGAATGGCCGAAGGTTCGCAAGAGGTCG
Source organism: uncultured Acidobacteriota bacterium (assembly GCA_937902605.1). Classification (GTDB taxonomy): domain Bacteria; phylum Acidobacteriota; class Thermoanaerobaculia; order UBA5066; family UBA5066; genus CAIMWE01. The sequence continues at coordinate 5,025 of CALFNC010000018.1, forward strand.
CTCCTCGTGCTCGCCCTCGTCGAAGCGCAACGGGACCGTCTCGCGGCGGCTCTCGCCCGTCTGGACGAGATGAAAGGGGGACCGGACGGCTCAGTTCCGCCCGGGGCGCACTATCTCCGGGGCGACATCCTGGCCAGGATGAGTCGGCCGGTCGAATCCGAGCAGGAGTTCAAAGAGGAGATCCGACTCTTTCCCGGCCAGCTCGACGCCCGGGTCGGGCTCGCGACGGTCTACGCGTCCCTCAACCGGATGGCCGACGCCAAGAGCGTGGTCGGCGAGATCAAC
>CALFNC010000019.1 GCA_937902605.1 uncultured Acidobacteriota bacterium
ACATACCAGGCATACACGCGGAGCGGGACCGTCTCTCATAATCCCGCCCTCTGACGCGCCGGCCCATGCAGACGATCCCGCCCGACACCGAGAAGGAGATCTACCGGCTGATGGTCCGGACGCGTCTCCTCGAGGAGCGCCTCTCGAACCTGTACCGGCAAGGCAAGCTGTCCGGTGGCCTCTATCGGTCGCTCGGGCAGGAAGGGTGCGCCGTCGCCTCGGCGATGGCGCTCGGCGAGGGGGACCTCCTCTCGCCGTTGATCAGGAACCTCGGCTCGGTCCTCGCCCGCGGCGTGCCGCCACGCGACATCTTCGCGCAGTACCTCGCTCGGGTGACCTCTCCCTCTCACGGCAAGGAGGGAGTCCTACACTTCTCGCGGCCCGAGCTGGGGATCTACGCACCGACGACGATGCTTGGCACGATGATCCCGGTCCTGGCAGGGATGGTCCTGGGAGACCGGATGCGGGGTCTTAAGACGGTCGGAATGACCTACATCGGCGACGGCGGAAGCTCCACTGGCGCATTCCACGAGGGAATCAACTTCGCCGCGGTCCAGAAGCTCCCCGTGGTGTTGGTCCTCGAGCACAACGGCTGGGCCTACTCGACGCCGGGCGAGAAGCAGTGCCTAGCGAAGCGGATGGCCGACAAGGCGCCGGGATACGGCATACCGGGGATCACCGTTGACGGGAACGACGTCGCCGAGGTCTATGGCGCCGTGCGGGAAGCCGTGGACCTTGCCCGGGCCGGCGGCGGCCCTACGCTCGTGGAGTGCCGGACCTACCGGATGAAGGGCCACGCCGAGCACGACGCCCAGGCTTACGTCGACCGGTCCGAGCTAGAGACCTGGCGCGAGAAGGACCCGATCCTCAGGCTGGAGCGCTCCTTCGACGCCCGGGGGACGTTCCCCCGGGCCGATCGCGAGCGGGTCGTCCTCGAGGAAGAGGCTCTCCTCGACGCCGAGCTATCCGTAGTCCAAGCGGCGCCGCCTCCGTCCGCGGATTCGGCGTTCCGAGGCGTCTTCCTCGACGAGGGGATCGGCGAGCGCATGCGGCACGAGACATTCACCGGAGGTCTCCCGTGAGCGGGGACGGCGCCGACCTCTTCTACGTCGAAGCGATCCGTCAGGCGCTGCACCAGGAAATGGAGCGGGACGAGCGGGTCTTCGTCCTGGGCGAAGACGTCGGCACCTACGGCGGCGCGTTCAAGGTGACCGACGGGCTCCTCGCGCGGTTCGGCGAGCGCCGGGTCATCGACACGCCCGTGTCCGAGGAAGCGATCGTCGGTGCCGCCATTGGCGCCGCCATCCGCGGGATGCGGCCGATCGCCGAGATGCAGTTCATCGACTTCCTCGCGCGCGCATTCGACCTCCTGACCAATTTCGCCGCTAAAAATCGCTACCGGACGGGCATCGGGGTTCCCCTGGTCGTCCGGGGGCCCGCAGGCGCCGGCGTCCACGGAGGCCCCTTCCATTCGCAGAGTCCCGAGGGTTATTACATGCACGCCCCCGGCCTGAAGGTGGTCGTCCCGGCGACGGCCTACGATGCAAAGGGGCTGCTGCTCGCCGCCATCCGGGACGAAGACCCGGTCCTCTACCTCGAGCACAAGTTCCTCTACCGGCGCGTGAAGGACTTCGTCCCGTCCGGTGACTACACGGTTCCGATCGGCAAGGCGGCGGTCCGGCGGGAGGGCCAAGACCTGACGATCGTGACGTGGGGCGCGATGGTCCACATCGCTCTCGAAGCGGCCGGAACCCTGCAGCGAGAGGGGATCGACGCCGAGGTGGTCGACCTCCGGACGCTGGTCCCGCTCGACGAGGAGACGCTCCTTGCGTCAGTGGCAAAGACATCGAAGTGCATGGTCCTGCACGAGGACACTCGGACCGGGGGACCGGGCGGGGAGATTGCGGCGACGCTCGCCGAGAAAGCGTTCGAGTATCTCGACGGGCCGATCCTCCGGGTCACCGCCCCCGACACGCCGGTCCCCTTCGCGGCGCCGCTCGAGGCGGCCTACCTCCCGAACGAGGCGACCGTCCTGGCGGCTGCCAGGAGACTGGCTTCCTACTGACGGCCGGAAATAGCGGAGAATCTCATCATGCCGACCAACGTCATCATGCCGCAGATGGGCGAGTCGATCGCCGAGGGAACCATCACCCGCTGGCTCAAGAAGCTCGGAGAGACCGTCAAGCGCGACGAACCGCTCTTCGAGATCTCCACCGACAAGGTCGATGCCGAGATACCGGCGCCCACCTCCGGCGTACTCCTCGAGATCAAGTTCCCCGAAGGGACGACCGTGGCGATCAACACCGTGGTCGCCGTGATAGGCGAGGCGGGCGAGACGGCCGCGACGCCGCCTCCCCCGTCCGTCGCCGCTCCGGTGGCCACTCCGAAGCCGGTCGCGCCTTCCCCGGCCCCGCCGGCGGCTCCGGCCGTATCGGCCGCTCCGGCGCCCGCCCAGGAACCTGCCTCCCTGGACGAAGTGCGCCTGACGCGTTCCTCGCCCGTGGTCCGCGCCATCGCCCAGGAGAAGGGGATCGACATCTCGAAGATCCCTGGGACGGGGATCTCCGGCCGGGTCACCAAGCAGGACATCCTCTCCTTCGCCGAGGCGACAGCGGCCGCTCCCCCGCTCTCTCCCGCTCCGTCGGCTCCTCCCTCAGCGCCGAAGCCCTCGGCCCTCCCCACCCCACCCGTCATCTCCTTCCCGTCCGGCGCCGGAGTGGTCGTCGAGCAGATGACGCCGATGCGGAAGAAGATCGCCCAGCGGATGATCGAGTCGAAGACGACGTCCGCGCATGTGTCGACGCTCTTCGAGGTCGACTACACGAACATCGTGCGCGCCCGGGATCGGGCCAAGGACCGCTTCTTCCAGACTCACGGGACGAAGCTGAGCTTCATGCCGTTCCTCTTCAAGGCGGCGATCGCCGGCCTCAAGGCCCGACCGGTCGTCAACGCGTCGATCTCGGGCGAAACCATCGTCTACCACAAGGCGATCAACCTCGGAATGGCCGTAGCTCTCGACTGGGGCCTGATCGTTCCCGTCATCAAGAACGCCGACGACCTCTCCCTTACGGGCCTCGCGCGGATCGCGAACGACCTCGCCGACCGGGCTCGCGAGAAGAAGCTCCTCCCGGACGACGTACAGGGAGGGACATTCACCATCACGAACCCAGGCGTCTACGGCTCTCTCTTCGGCACGCCGATCATCAACCAGCCGCAGGTGGCCATCCTCGGGATCGGGAAGATCGAGAAGCGGCCGAAGGTCGTCACGGGACCCGACGGGACCGACGCGATCGCGATCCGGACGATGGGCTACCTCTCCCTGACGTTCGACCACCGGCTCGTGGACGGGGCCGATGCCGACGCCTTCATGAACGTCGTCAAGACGACGCTCGAGAAGGAGATCTGGAGCGAGCTGGAATGAGGG
>CALFNC010000020.1 GCA_937902605.1 uncultured Acidobacteriota bacterium
GACCACCGAGATCTACACTCTTTCCCTACACGACGCTCTTCCGATCTAGCAACCCTCAACTGGTTCGGCCGACGGAGGACCCCGTTCCTGTTGCCGAAAGCGCTCTGCCGTACCGGCATGTGGGCGCGGAATGTCGCCGGAGGCCTCCTGGGCGAGCGTCCCTTCGAGCGCGCCTGGATGGCGAAGACTATCGACCGAGCGATGACGATCGATGCCAGAAAGACGCGAGAGAAGCTCGGCTGGTCGCCTCGCCCGCGGCTCGAGCTCCTCCGCCGCCTCCCTTTCCTCATCGAGAACAAAAAGACCGATCCCCTCGAGTGGAACCGGCTGAATCGGGCCGCGATGAAGGAGGTCCACGTCCCCGCGAACCTCCTGCTCTACCGCCTGATGGAGGAGCACGAGAACGAGATCATCGAGGAATACTCGAAGGCCCTCCTCGGTCCGAAGGGGCGGGAGAAGCTGCCGTCGTACCAGCGGGTCAGCGCTGACGACCTCGAGTGGGACCTCCGAGTGGTCCTCCGGAACCTGATGAGCTCCGTCCGGACGCGGGAGAAGGGGATCGTCGTGGCCTACTGCCGCGAACTCGCCCAAAGGCGGTCGGCCCAGGGCTTCCGCGGCGACGAGCTGTGCGGCGCCCTCGAGTTCCTCAACCTCACCTGCTTCCGGGTCCTCCGGCGCGACTCGCGGACCAACGGCCTCCGGCAGTTGATGCTCGACCACATCACGATGAACCTGCGATTCGGGTGCGACCAGGCGCAAGAGGTCTTCGACGCGTACCAGGCGGCCGAGGAGCGCCGCGTGAGGCGGGAGACGCTCCCGGGGATCTTCTGACCGCTCGCGGAACTCACCCCTTCAAATCCGCGGGGCGGGCGCGCTTGCCCGAAAGACGCTCCTCCAGGCCGGCGCACCAAGCATCGAGCCCCGCACCCGTCTTCGAAGAGACCTCGAAGACCGTCCCGCCCGGACGCAGCGTGGCAAGCTCGCTCCGGACCGCGCCGAGGTCGAACTCGACGAACGGCAGGAGGTCGGTCTTCGTGATCACAGTGACCTCCGCCTTCGAGAAGATAGCCGGGTATTTGAACGGCTTGTCATCTCCTTCAGTCACCGAGAGGAGAGCCACCTTGAAGTCTTCCCCGAGGTCGTAGGAGGTCGGGCAGATCAGGTTCCCGACGTTCTCGATGAAAAGGATGTCGAGGCCGGCGAACTGCTCCCCCTCGTCGTCGAGGGCGCTCACGATCTGGCGAGCGTCGAGGTGGCACGCCCCTCCCGTCAGGATCTGCCGGGCCGGGATGCCCGCCTTCCGCAGCCGCTCCGCATCCCGCTCGGTCGCGATGTCACCGTCCAGGCCGCCCAGCCGGAAGCGATCCTTCATCTTTCGGATCGTCCCCTCGAGGAGCGTCGTCTTCCCCGAGCCCGGCGAGGAGATGATGTTGACGACGAGGGTTCCGGCGTCCCGGAACGCCGTGCGGAGACGTGCGGCCGCCGCCTCGTTCGCCTCCAGGATCTTCTTCCGGACGTCGACCTGGGTCATGGCGCCTCCTGGGTGATGTCGACGTGGAGGACATCAAGCCCGTCGCCTCCCTCGATCCGGAGAGGGAGGTCGCAGCGCGGGCAAAGGCGGAGCCAGGTTCCCGGGGCACGCTCGGCCACCTCGCCGCACGTCTCGCAGAGCTGCCGGGCGGGGCGCCAGTCCACCTCCAGCCGCGACCCGGCGTCCGGGCCGCCGGTCGTGATCGCCTCCCACGCGAACGCCAGGAGGGCCGGCTCGATCGCCGAGAGCTCTCCGACAGCCACCGTGACAGACGTCAGCCGGCCGCCTCCATTGGCATCTGCCGCCTCGCGGCTGATGCGGTGAATCTCCTGGATCACCCCCATCTCGTGCACAACCTGGGGATCTTAAGCCGGTTCCTATCCCGGGTCGCCCGTCAGCACCTCGCGGACAGGCTGTCGATCAGGGCCACGGCCAAGGCGACCGCCGGGCCGAGGCCCTCCTCGACGGCGGGCGACAGGCCG
>CALFNC010000021.1 GCA_937902605.1 uncultured Acidobacteriota bacterium
CGATGGCCGCACCGCCGGTCCCCAAGCCGGTCCCGGCGCCGTCGCCGCTTGCGGGCTCGACCCCGAAGGAGACGGCACCGGCCAAGACGGGGGCCCCGGGGACTCCGGCGCGGATCGCCGCCGTCGTGGCGTCGCTCGCGATCCTCGGGGGCGTCGGGTACTTCGCGAAGAAGGAGCTAGGGAAACCGGCCGACGGGCCGGTCCCAGCCGCGTCTCCCGCCGCGGAGGTCGCCCCGCTGCCGACGTTTGCGGCCCCGCCCACGAAGGATGCCGCGACCTTTCTCCCGACCGTTCCGCCGCCTTCCGCCAGGGCGACGCCCCACGCGGCGCCGGGCGCCGGCAAAGGTTCGTCCGGCGCGGCCTCCGGCACGAGGCCGGAAGCGAAGGGATCGAAGGGCGTGCCGGCGGCCTCGACCTCGGGAGACTCGGACGTCGCCCCACCGCCGACGAAGGAGCCCCCCCCGCGCTCACCGGAGCCTCCGGCGTTCGACACCTTCTCGGTCCGGAAAGCGGTCAAGGTGAACGTCTCGCCCTCGCAGGCGCGGGTTTTTCTCGACGGACGGTACATCGGGATCTCGGACGACTGGGACGACGCGGGCGGGGGCGCGCTGGTGACCTTCTCCGAGGGGAAGCACCGCTTCCGGTTCACCTATCCGGGCCGGAAGGACCTGCTGATCGACGTGACGTTCGGCTCGAAGGGCGCGGACGACAAGATCGAGCTGGGCCAGAAGATGGAGAAGGGAGAGCCCGGGACCCCGTCGGGCCCGGAGGGGAAGATCTCCAGCCCCGACTACAAGACGGCGGGGCCCGTCCGCTTCGATGTCAAGCCGCCCGACGCCACCGTCACGGTCGACGACCGCGTCATCGGTTCCGCGTCACAGTACCGGGACGAGGACCTGAAGCTCCGCAAACCGGCGGTCCACGACGTCCTGCTCTCCGCCCCTGGCTACAAGACCAAGCACATTCGGATCGTCGCGTCCTCGTCGACCGACAAGGAGCTCGCGACGGTCAAGGAAAGCCTCAAGAAGGAATAGACCCCAGGGCATTCAGCCCTTCTCGCAGGCGGTGATGACTCGCGAAAGCGCCGCCCGGATCTCCGTCCCGACCTGCGTGAGCTCCGGCCAACCGATGAGGCCCATGACGGGGGCCGGGTCCATCGCCCGGACGACCGTTCGGCTCCCTTCCACCGACACGCAGACGTTGCAGGGGAGGAGGACCCCCACCTCGGGGACTGCCGTGATCGCCTTCAGCGCGGACGGGGGGTGGCAGGCGCCGAGGATCAGGTACGGGGGCAGGTCGACGCCCAGCTTCTTCTTCAGCGTGGCGGCGACGTCGATCTCGGTCAGGATGCCGAAGCCTTCGGCCGCGAGCGCCTGCTTGGCCGCCTCGACGGTCTCGGCGAAGGGGCGAGGGGAGATCGCCTCGATGGCGACGGAGGTGTATTTCATTGGAGAGACTCCTCGGGGGCCCGCCGGGCCCCTCGTGCTACGGGCGGCCCGCCAGCCGAAGCCGGCGCCGCGCCCGGGACTACGATGGCGGTCAGTCCTTGTGGATGGATTCAGGGGCCGGAGCCTGAGAGGCTGGAGGAGCCTCGGGGGACGCGGGTTTGCGAGGGGCGCAGGTGGTCCCGCCGCCGGCGGGACGGGGCGACCCTCACGTCGGGACGCCGAGACGGGGGAGAACGAACTGCTGCAGCACGACCCAGAGGACCAGGAAGGCCGCGAACCAGAGAATGTCGGCGTTCATCTTGCCTTTCCGCGTCCCTTCGACTGGAACTCCGCCCGGCCCCGCGCCAGGCCCGCCTGTCGGCCCGCGAGCTGGTGCTGGAGCGAGTCGCAGACGGTGCCACAGATCTCGTAGACGGCCTGGTCGGCGATGCGGTAGTAGACGCTCGAGCCCTCGCGCCGGCAGTCGACCAGGCCCGCCTTCCGGAGGATCGCCAGGTGCTTCGAGACGTTCGCTTGGCTGCATTCCATCCCCTCCAGGAGGTCCGTCACGCATTTCTCGCCGTTCTGCATCGCGTGCAGGATCCGGAGCCGCGTCGGGTCGGCCATCGCCTTCAGCCACTCGGCGATCTCGTCGAGCAGCATCTCCTTCGCCGGAGCGGCATTGGTGCGGGTACTCATATAACTCTGTAACCATATACTCTCGACAGGGGCGCTGTCAACAGCCATCAAAGGACCTCGAGCTGTTCCTTCTTGTCGCCGTCGACGATCAGCATGAGGAGCTTCATGTTCGGCCTTCCTCTCAGCCTTCCCTGACCCCTGCTTTTCGGAGGATCGTGATCATCGGGCACCGCTTGGTGAATCCCGACTGGAGGAGATTGGCTCCGACGAAGACTGTGAATAGGAAGAAGCCGGGATGGACGAAATAGCCGAGGGCGACGGAGAGGAGGACGAAGGCTCCGGCGATAGCCCGGAGCATGTCGTTGACGGTCATGCGGTCTCGCTTTCTGGCACGGTACCCGAGGTCACGGTGCCGGTCCCGACGGTTGAGAGATACATGTAGTAGAGGAGCGGGATGACGACGAGGGTCAGGACGGTGGCGACGACGACGCCCGAGATCAGGGCGACCGCCAGCCCCTGGAAGATCGGGTCGAGGAGGATCACGAGCCCGCCGACGACGAGGGCGGCGGCGGTCAGGACGATCGGCCGGAAGCGGACGGCGCCCGCCTTGATGACAGCGTCCGCTAGGCCCTCGCCCATCTCCAGCTCTAAGTTGATGAAGTCGACGAGGAGGATCGAGTTCCGGACGATGATCCCGGCGAGGGCGATGAACCCGATCATCGAGGTGGCGGTGAAAAAGACGCCCCCGAACCCATGGGAAGGGAGGATGCCGATCAGGGTGAGGGGGATCGGCGCCATGATGATCAGGGGCGTCACGAACGACTTGAACCAGCCGACGACGAGGAAGTAGATCAGGACGATGACGGCGGCGAAGGCGATCCCCATGTCGCGGAACACCTCGTACGTGATGTGCCACTCGCCGTCCCACTTCATCGCGTACTTCGTCGAATCCGTGGGCATGTGGGTCGACATCAGCTCGAGGGGAGAGCCGTCGGGCGCCTTCAGCGCCTCGATCCTCTTTTGCATGTCGAGGATCCCGTAGACGGGGGCCTCGGCGACGCCGGCCATCTCGGCCAGGACGTAGGTCACCGGCTGCAGGTTCTTGTGGTAGATGAACCGCTCGCGTGTCCCTTCATGGACGGTCACCAGCTCCCGAAGCGGGACGAGCTGCCCCTGTGATCCCTGGACCGACGTCGCGAGAAGGCCGTCGAGGCTGGAGCGCTGGGCCCGGTCTAGCCGGAGAACGAGCGGGACGGCCTCGCTGGCCGTGCCGTCGCGGAGGAGCCCCACCTCGACGCCGTCGAGAGCGACCCGGAGCGTCCGCACCACCATCTCGGAGGTGATGCCGGAGCGGGCGGCTTTCTCGCCGTCGACCGAAAGCTCCAGCTTCGGGGCGGGAGTGCCGAAAGCTCCGACCAGCCAGTCGGTATCGACCACGCCGGGGGTCTCCTCGAAGACCTTCCTCACCTGCCGCGCCAGGTCGACCCGCTTCTCGAGAGAGGGGCCGTAGATCTCGGCCACCATCGTCGAGAGGACGGGCGGGCCGGGCGGGACCTCGGTCACCTTGACGTTCGCGTTCCACTTCTTGGCTATAGGCGCCAGAAGGATGCGGACATCCTTGGCGAACGGGTGACTGTCGCGTTTCCGCTCATCCTTCGGGAGGAGGTTGACCTGAAGGTCCGCCACGAGCGGACCCGACCTTAGAAAGTAGTGCCTGACAAGTCCGTTGAAGTTGAACGGCGCCGACGTCCCGGCGTAGACCTCGACGTCGGTCACCTCTGGGAGGGCGCGAACGGTCTCGGCCAGGTCGCGGGCTGCGGCGGCAGTCGTCTCGAGCGTCGTCCCTTCCGGCATGTCGAGCACCACCTGGATCTCGCTCTTGTTGTCGTAAGGGAGCATCTTGACCTTGACGACCTTCAGATAGACGAGCCCCATCGAGAGGAAGAGGAGCCCGACGACGCTGCCCAGGAGCGCCCAGCGCTTGGCCTTCGACTCGAGCAGCGGCGTGAAGAGAGCCTTGTAGAACCGGTGAAGCCGGTCCTCTTGGGGCGTCTCGGCGTCGACCTCGAAAGACCGCCCCTCCTTCATGTGCGCCTCCGCGTATTTCCGGAAGAGCTTGAAGGTGAGCCAGGGGGAGACGACGAAGGCGACGAAGAGCGAGAAGATCATCGCGGCCGAGGCGTTGATCGGGATGGGGCGCATGTAGGGGCCCATCAGCCCCGAGACGAACGCGAGGGGGAGGAGGGCCGCCACGACAGCGAAGGTCGCCAGGATCGTCGGGTTACCCACCTCGTCGACCGCGTAGACGGTCGTCAGGCGGGGCGGGCCCCACCCGAGCTCGTAGTGGCGGTGGATGTTCTCCACGACGACGATCGCATCGTCGACCAGGATGCCGATGGCGAAGATCAGCGCGAAGAGGGTGACCCGGTTCAGCGTGTAGCCGAACATGTAGGACGAGGCGAGCGTCAGGGCGAGGGTGGTCGGGACCGCGACGAGGACGACCAGCGCCTCCCGCCGGCCGAGGGCGAAGGCCATCAGCAGGACGACCGAGATCGTCGCCAGGCCGACGTGGAACATCAGCTCCGACGACTTCTCGTTGGCCGTCTTCCCGTAGTCGCGCGTCTTTGTCATCGTGACGTTCGACGGGACGACCGGGCTCTTCAGCCGGGCGACGAGAGCGTCCAGCTCCTGGACCAGCTCGACGGCGTTCGTCCCGGGCTTTTTCGAGACGGCGATGGTGACGGCGGCGGCATCGGTAGCTGAAGGGAGCCCCTTCTCGGAGCCGGCCGCGCCCGACATCAACCAGGCGTACTGCGACGGCTCCTCGGGGCCGTCGGCCACGGTGGCCACCTCGCGGAGAAAGACCGGCTTCCCCCCGTAGACGCCGACGACGACGTTTCCGACCTCCTCGGCCGAGCGGAGGAGGGAGCCGACCTCGACCTGCGTCTCGAGGTTACCGGAGGCGAAGGTCCCGGCGGGGAGGCGCCAGTTGAGCGCGGAGACGGCCTGGGTGGCCTGGAGGAGCGAGGCGTGATGCGAGGCGAGGCGGTCCCGGTCGAACGTCACGCGGACGACGCGCCGCTGCCCGCCGAGGACGGTCACCTGGGCGACGCGTGGGTGTCGCGTCAGCTCGGTCTTCAGCTCCTCGGCCACCTGGCGGATCTGGGTCGGCGAGGCGTCTTTCGACCAGAGAGTCCACGCCAGAACCGGGACGTCGTCGATGCCGCGAGGGACGACGACTGGCGGCATCGCTCCGGCCGGGAGCTTGGGCGAGAGCTCTGAGAGCTTCGCTTGGACGCGGACGACCGCCTGGTCCGGGTCGGTCCCGACGAGAAACCGGACGATGACGATTCCTCCCGAGGGCTGGGTGGTGGAGTAGACGTACTCGACGTTCGGGATCTCATAGATCGCCTTCTCGACCGGTCCGATCAGCCGACGCTCCGCCTCCTCGGCGGTCGCTCCCGGCATCGCCAGGAAGACGTCGATCATCGGGACCTCGATCTGCGGCTCCTCCT
>CALFNC010000022.1 GCA_937902605.1 uncultured Acidobacteriota bacterium
GCCTTGGCCGTGGAGGCAGTGAAGGTGGTGAACCGGCCGTCCCGGGTCGAGCCGCCGACGCCGATGGAGTCGGCCGGCGGGAGCTTCGGCAGAGGAAGCTCCTTGAACGTCGTCGGGTCGAGGAGGTGCGGCTTGTGGTAGCCCCCCTCGTTGACCGAGTAAAAGAGCCTCGTCTTCGAGCGGTCGACATGGGCCCGCTCGACGTTCCACTTCAGCTCGGGGGTGATCGGGTCGAACTTCCCGTTCTCCCAGCGGTAGGCGCGCCGGAAGTCGCCGAACTTCGCCGTGACGACGATCAGCTCCCCCTCCTTCTTCCCGTAGGTGGCGCGCAGCTCTTCCTTGTCGCCCTGACCGAGGAGGGCGGTCTTCGTCTTCTTGACCGGGTCCCACTCCCAGTACTCGCCGGTCTGGGAGCCGGTCGCCTTGTGTAGGAGGAGGCGGCCGTCGGGCTGCCAGTCGGCGACGCCCCACAGGCCCGGCTCGTCGAAGACGGTCTCCTTCTTCCCGGTCGCGAGCTCGACGCGGAGGATCCGGTACGAGTCGCGCTTGACGTCGTTCGACCGGTAGGTGACCCACTTCCCGTCCTCGCTCATCAGCTCGAAGCCGGTCTGGACTCCGGGAATGTGCTGGATCGTCGTGAGGGGACCGCCGGAAGCCGGCATCGTGTAGAGGCCGGGGTTCTCCTCTCCCTTCCGGTCGCGGGAGAGGACGAGCGTCTTGCCGTCGGGCGTGATCCCCGCGATGGCAGTCCGGTCCTCGCCGCCGGTCATCTGGATCGGAAAGGTGTTCGGGCCGTCGAGGCGCCAGACCTGCGGGACCCCCGTCACGGTCCATACGAAATAGAGCTTCTGGCCATCGGGCGAGAGCTGCCCGCCGAGAGGGGAGCGGACGTCGGCGAGCATCTGAATCTTCGCGGCGAGCGGCGCGGGGAGCGCCGGGGGCGCGAACCGGGCGATCACATCGGGCGAGACGCTCTCGGCGCCGTGGCCGGAGTAGACGGCCGGAGGTGGGGCGGCCGGCGGGACCGCGGGAGACTGGGCGAGGCCTGTCGCGCAAGCGAGCAGGAGGACGGGCGAGAAGAGCCGGGAGAATGGGCGCATGGCGCCTCCCTTTTCTGGAATGGCCGCCTGAGGGGGCGGCCTGGGGAGTTTGCTCCGAGATCCGGTCGGCGGGAAGGAGAGATGCCTGGTGTCGGCCGGCGGCCGTTGCGTATCCTGGAAGCATGCAAGCACTCGACAGCGTCCTCGGCTGGCTCGTCTCGGCCGTCGGCATCGCCACAGGGGCGGCCTACGTTCCGCAGGCGGTGCGGATCTGGAAGCGGAAGAGCTCGGCCGACGTCTCGATCGTCACATACCTCCTCTTCCTCGGCGGCCAGCTGGTCTACTTCGTCTACGGCGTCCGCATCCGCCAGATCCCGCTGATCGTCGGGATGGCCGCGAACATTGTGGGTAGCCTGGCGGTGATCGGGAGCGCCCTGAGGTTCCGGGAGCCGAAGTAGCGGAGACCCGCGGAAGTCAAACCGGAAGGAGCCCGGCCTCGCGCAGGGTCTGGGCGATCTCGGCCCGGACCGCCGGCGTGACGGCGAGGAGAGGCGGGCGCGGCGGGCCGCCATAGAGGCCGTCGTCGCCGCCCAGCAGGTCGAGCGCCGCTTTCAGTCCGGGGACGCCGTGCTTGGACGTGACGGCCGTGGCGACTGGGAGGATCCGCAGGTGCATCTCGCCGGCCTCGGCCAACCGTCCCTCGCGGAAAAGCGAGAGGAGCGAAACGCACTCGCGGGGAGCGACGTTCGCCACCGCCAAAATCGCCCCTTGGATCCCGAACGTCAGGCCCGGCAGCGTGGCGGCAAAGTTTCCAGAGAAGACCGAAAACGGCTCGCCGCCGCGGGTGAGGCGGACCGTGTCGGCCAGGCGGGCCACCTCGCCGGAGCTGTCCTTGACGCCGACGACGTTCGGGTGCTTCGCGAGGGCGGCGATCACCTCGACCGGGATCGAAATCCCCGTCGTGGCGGGGACGTTGTAGAGAAGGACGGGGAGGCGCGAGGCGTCGGCGACGGCCTCGAAGTGCCTTCGCAGGGCGTCGCCCGTCATGGAGCCGCGGTAGTAGAAGGGCGGGAGGACGAGCGCCGCGTTGCACCCGGCGTCGGCGGCCCGCTCGGTCATCTCGATCGTCGCCCAAGTCGAGAGCTGCCCGGTCCCGGCCAGGACCGTCATCCCGGGCGCGACCGACGCCGTGACCGCCACGAAGACCTGGGACGCCTCGGCAGGAGAGACGTGAAACGCTTCGCCGTTCGAGCCGAGCGCGAGGTACCCCGACAAGCCCGTCCCATTGAGGCGCTCCACATTCTTGCGAAGCCGGTCGATGGCGAGCGAGCCATCTTCGGCGAATGGCGTGGGGAGCGGAGGGAAAACTCCTTCGATCATGCGGCGCGTATTATCTGCTCATGCACCCGTCCGAGCGCTTCAACAGCGTCACCAGCATCGCCGGCCTCCTCCTCGCGGGGGTGGCTCTCGCCGCCCTGATTGTCTCGGGGGTCCGGGCTGCCGACCCGTGGAAGGTGACCAGTTTCGCCGTGTACGGCGCCACCCTCGTCCTCCTCTTCGCGGCCTCGACTCTCTACCATTCGCTCGAGGGGCGGGCGAAGGTGATTTTCCAGCACATCGACCACCTGGCAATCTACCTGCTCATCGCCGGGACCTACACGCCGTTCGCCCTCGTGACGCTCCGTCGCGGGTGGGGCTGGTGGCTCTTCTCGATCGTGTGGGCGCTGGCGGCGGCCGGTATCATGATCGACCTGATCCCGAAAAAAAGACCGAGGGCGCTGGCCGTCACGTTCTACCTCGGGATGGGGTGGCTCGCGGTGGTCGCGATCCCGTCGCTCGCCCGGGCCCTGCCGCTCGCCAGCGTCCTCTGGCTGGCCGCTGGCGGCCTCCTTTATACGGCCGGGACACCGTTCTACGCCCTCGACAAGAAGCTGCGCCACGCGCACGGTGTGTGGCACCTCTTCGTCCTGGCCGGGGCGGCGAGCCACTTCCTCGCCGTGTGGCTCTACATCGCCTGAGGTGATTTCCCGAGGCTAACGGCCACGCCCCCGGCCCCCATCGCGAGCATGATGAGTGCCTGGACCAGGGTCTTCCACGAGACCTCGCTTTCGCCGAAGAGCGAGGACCGGAGGAAGAGGACGCCAACCACCAGCAGCAGCGCGTAGATGCCGAGCATCACCTGTCGCGCCTTCTCGTTCGTCTCCGGGGTGTCGGCCGCAAAGACCCGGTCGTAGAGGACCAGGCCGACCGCGGCGACGGCGTTCAACGCGACGAAGATCAGCCAAAAGGTCCGCGCGGCGGCCGGGCCGCCCGGCTTTCCGACGAGCGGCTTCAACATCGAACCGTAGAGGAGGCCGCCGAAGCTCGACCCGATCAGGCTGCCGATGACGCCGTAGAGCGAGGCGTACCCCATGTAGACCGCCTTCCGATCGGACGGCGCCACCAGGCCGACGTAGCTGAAGTACTTCGGGTGGGCGGTCATCTCGCCGACCGAGAAGACCGAGAGACCGAGGATGAAGACCCAGACGTTGGTCGAGGCCGCCAGGCAAAGGAACCCGGCGGTCCCGATGACGATGCCGCCGACCATCGTCGGAAGGGGGCGGAAGTCCTTCACGATTCGGGAGACGAGGACCTGGAGCAGGATGATCGTCCCCGCGTTGATCACCGTCACGTGCTCGGCGTCGAACTTCAGCGGGACGCCGATCGAGGCGAAGAGACGGTCGACCGGGCCCGCGTCGACGAAGTCGCGCAGGTACCAGAGGACGGAGCCGAAGTTCTGGAAGTAGAGGATCCAGAATCCGGAGTAGACGACGATCATCAGCATGAAACGGGCGTCGCCGAGGACGAGGGCCGCCCCCCGGAGAACCTCGCCGAGGCTCTTCGTGTTCTCGGGTTTCGGCGGATCTTTGTAGAGTAAGACCGTCGGCAGGAGCATCGAGGCGCAATAGAGCGCCGAGGCGATGAAGACGTATCGCCAGGAGAAGCCCTTGAGCCAGCTGACGACGAGGGGGGCGACAAAGGCCCCCACGTTGATCATCCAGTAGTAGATGCCGAAGCCGAACCCCGAGTTCTCCTCGTTCGTCGAGCGTGCGAGGGTCCCGGCGATGATCGGCTTGAAGAGGCCGCCCCCGGTCGCCATCAGGAGCAGGGCCGCGAAGACCGTCCCGTATGTCGTGACGCTGCCGCTGACGAAGTAGCCTGCTGACAGGAGGGAGAAGGCGAAGAGGAGCATCCGCCGGTAGCCGTAC
>CALFNC010000023.1 GCA_937902605.1 uncultured Acidobacteriota bacterium
TCGGCATCGTCGAGAAGAACGCGATCATGATGATCGACTTCGCCCTCGACGCCGAACGGAAGGAAGGGAAGGCCCCCGGCGACGCGATCTTCCAGGCGGCCCTGCTCCGGTTCCGGCCGATCGTGATGACCACGATGGCCGCCCTCCTGGCCGGTGTGCCGCTAGCCGTCGGCTCGGGGATCGGCTCGGAGCTCCGCCGGCCCCTCGGCATCGCCATCGTCGGCGGCCTCATCTTCAGCCAGCTCCTGACTCTCTACACGACACCCGTCATCTACCTCGCCTTCGACCGCCTCGCCCGGCGCCTGACGGGGAGGTCGGCGGCCGGAGCGCTCGCGTCTACGGCGCGCGACTCGGCCTCGTCCCCTGAAGCGCTCAGTCCGGCCGAGGGCAAATGAGTCTCTCCTCCCCCTTCATCCACCGCCCTGTAGCCACGACGCTCCTGACGGTCGCTATAGCTCTCGCGGGAGCAATTGCTTTCCAGTTCCTCCCGGTCTCTCCGCTTCCCCAGGTCGAGTTCCCGACGATCAGCGTGTCGGCCGGCCTCCCCGGCGCCAGCCCCGAGACGATGGCCTCCTCCGTCGCCACACCGCTCGAGCGTCAGTTCGGACGGATCGCCGGAGTGACCGAGATGACGTCGGCGAGCTCCCTCGGGTCGACGAGCATCACCCTCCAATTCGATCTCTCCCGGAACATCGACGCGGCGGCCCGCGACGTCCAGGCCGCCATCAACGCTGCCCGCGGGCAGCTCCCGGCGAACCTACCGAACAACCCGCGATACCGGAAGGTCAACCCGGCCGATGCGCCGATCATGCTCCTCTGCCTCACCTCCGATCTCTACGACCGGGCGAATATGTATGACATCGCCTCCACCGTCCTCCAGCAGAAGCTGGCGCAGGTGAACGGGGTGGGCCAGGTTTACGTCGGCGGGGGGGCCCTGCCGGCCGTCCGGGTCGACGTCAACCCAACCCTCCTCCAGAACAACGGGATCGGGATGGAGAACGTCCGGGCCGTCCTGGCCTCCGCCAACGTCAATCTCCCGAAGGGGCAGGTGGCCGACGAGATGCGCGCCTGGTCGATCGGGGCGACCGACCAGCTGATGAAGGCGGACGAGTACAAGCCGCTCATCGTCCGCTACCGGGCCGGCGCCGCCGTCCGGCTCTCCGACGTGGCCAACGTCACCGACTCGGTCGAGGACGTCCGAACGGCGGGGCTGTCGAATGGGAAGCCTGCCATCATCATGATCGTCTTCCGGCAGCCTGGAGCGAACATTATCGAGACGGTCGACGGGATCCGCGCCGTCCTCCCCCAACTCCAGGCCTCGATCCCCCCCGCCATCAAGCTGAACGTCGTCATCGATGCCACGAGGACGATCCGCGCCTCGGTCCGGGACGTCGAGATCACGCTCCTGATCTCGATCTCGCTCGTGATCCTGGTCGTGTTCCTCTTCCTGCGGAACGTCCGGTCGACCTTCATCCCGAGCGTCGCGGTCCCGGTGTCGCTGATCGGCACGTTCGGGGTGATGTACCTCCTAGGCTACTCGATCGACAATCTCTCGTTGATGGCGCTGACGGTGGCGACCGGCTTCGTCGTCGACGACGCCATCGTCGTCATCGAGAACATCACCCGCCACCTGGAGACGGGGCTCTCCCCTCTTCAGGCGGCCCTCGTCGGCGCCAAGGAGATCGGCTTCACCGTTATCTCCATGAGCATGTCCCTGATTGCCGTCTTCATCCCGATCCTCCTGATGGGCGGTATCGTCGGCCGCCTCTTCCGGGAGTTCGCGGTCACCCTCTCGGTCGCCATCGCCGTCTCGATGGTCATCTCGCTGACGGCCACGCCGATGATGTGCGCCAGGCTGCTGAAGCCGCACGGCGAAGAGAAACACGGCCGGCTCTACTGCGCGAACGAGGCGGCGTTCGCGTGGATCCTCCGGAAGTACGAGACCTCGCTCGCCTGGGTCCTGAGGCACCAACCGCTAACCCTGGCCGTGACCCTCTTGACGATGGCGGCGACCATCTTCCTCTACGTGAAGGTCCCGAAGGGGTTCTTTCCCCAGCAAGATGCCGGACGGCTCACCGGGAGCATCGTGGCCGACCAGGCGACCTCGTTCCAGTTGATGCAGCCGAAGCTGGAGGAGTTCGTCAAGGTCGTGATGCAGGACCCGGCCGTTGAGAGCGCGAATGGCTTCCTCGGCGGCGGAACGACGAACACGGGGCGGATGTTCATCGGCCTGAAGCCGAAGGAGCAGCGGGACGCCAACCCCGACGAGGTGATCGCGCGGCTCCGCGGAAAGCTCGCCCATGTCCCCGGCGCCACCCTCTACCTCCAGCCGGTCCAGGACCTCCGGATCGGCGGCCGCCCCGGCGCGGCGCAGTTCCAGTACACCCTCCAGGGGGACGACACGGCGGAGCTCTTCGAGTGGGCCCCGAAGGTCCTCGAGCGGCTCCGGACGCTGAAGGAGCTGACTGACGTCAACAGCGACCAGCTGAACAAGGGACTTCAGTCGTCGCTCGCGATCGACCGGGCCACCGCCGCGCGCCTCGGCATCACCACACAGAACATCGACGACACCCTCTACAGCGCTTTCGGCCAGCGCCCGGTCTCGACGATCTACACGCCGCTCAACCAATACCGCGTGATCCTCGGCGTCGACCCGAGGTTCTGGCAGGACCCGGAAGGGCTCAAATACATCTACGTTCGCTCCCGGACCGGCGACCTGGTCCCGCTCTCGGCCATCGCGCGGATCACGAACGATACGACGTCCCTGACCGTCAACCACCAGGGGCAGTTCCCCGCCGTGACTATCTCGTTCAACCTGCCGCCCGGCATGGCGCTCGGCACCGCCGTGGACGCGATCACCCGCGCGCAGGCAGAGATGCGCGTTCCCGGCAGCATCCGCGGAATGTTCATGGGGACGGCACAGGCGTTCAAGGCGTCGCTGAAGGACGAGCCGATCCTGATCCTGGCCGCCGTCCTGGCGGTCTACATCGTTCTCGGCGTCCTCTATGAAAGCCTGATCCACCCGGTGACGATTCTCTCCACCATCCCGTCCGCGGGCGTTGGCGCGCTCGTTGCCCTTCTCCTCTTCAAGACGGAGCTGTCGGTGATCGCCCTGATCGGGATCATCCTCTTGATCGGCATCGTCAAGAAGAACGCGATCCTGATGATCGACTTCGCCATCGAGGCCGAGCGGAAGAATCAGAAGGGCCCGGAGCAAGCGATCTTCGAGGCCTGCCTCCTTCGCTTTCGCCCCATCACCATGACGACCATGGCCGCCCTACTCGGAGGGCTGCCGCTCGCCCTCGGCAGGGGCACCGGGTCCGAGCTGCGGCGCCCGCTCGGGATCTCCATCGTCGGCGGCCTTATCTTCAGCCAGATGTTGACGCTCTACACCACGCCCGTTGTCTACCTCTACCTCGACCGCTTCCGCCTCCGGTTTGGAGCCTTCCGGCGACATCTCCTCGGTCGCCCGCTCCCCGCGAGGGACAAGGCCGGAGCCGCGGCATGAAGCGCCTCGCCCTATTCGCTTCAGTCCCGGCCCTTGCCGCTCTCCTCGCCGGCTGCGCCGTCGGCCCTGACTACCGGCGGCCCGACGCTCCCGTCCCGGACGCCTGGAAGGAAGCCGCCGGGAAGTGGAAAACCGCCGAGCCGAAGGATCAGCTCTCGCGTGGGCAATGGTGGGACGTCTTCCAGGACCCTGGCCTCGCGGCCCTCGAGGAGCAGCTCGACGTCTCCAACCAGAGCATCGCCCAGGCCGAGGCGCAGTTCAGGGCGGCGGCCGCGATCTCGCGCGGTGCCCGCGCCGCCTTCCTCCCGTCTGTCACCACCTCTCCGTCGGCCATTCGCTCCCAGGGCGCGCAGGGGCGGGTCTCGACCCCGGGCACGACCTCCCCGACTGGCAACACGTACCAGCTCCCGGTCGACGCCTCCTGGGAGCTGGATCTCTTCGGCCGGATCCGCCGGAACCTCGAGGCGGGCCTCGCCGGCGAGCAGGCCGCCGGAGCCCAGCTCGAGGCGGTCCGTCTCGCGATGCAGGCCCAGCTGGCGTCGGTCTGGTTCACGCTCCAAGGCGTCGACGCCCAGCAGCAGCTCCTGGCCACCAACGTGGCGGGCTACGAGAAGGCTCTCGATCTGACGACGAACCGGTACAAGCAGGGGGTCGTCTCCGGCGTGGACGTCGCCCAGGCGAAGACCCAGCTCGAGTCGACCCGCGCCCAGCTGACGGAGCTCGGGATCACGCGCGCCCAGCAGGAGCACGCCCTTGCCGTCCTGATCGGGAAGGCGCCCTCGACCGTCACGATCCCTTCAGCGCCTCTTTCGGCGAAACCACCGGAGATCCCGGTGGGTCTCCCATCCGGGCTCGTTGAGCTGCGCCCCGACGTGGCGGTCGCCGAGAGACGGATGGCCGCCGCAAACGCCCAGATCGGGGTGGCGAAGGCCGCCTACTTCCCAACGCTGACCCTCTCTGGCTCCGCCGGCTATCAGTCATCGGCCCTGACGGACTTCTTCTCGCTTCCCAACCGCTTCTGGTCACTCGGCCCCGCCTTCCTCGCCACCCTCTTCGACGGAGGCCGCCGGAAGGCCGCTACGGACCAGGCGATCGCGAACTACGACGCCACCGTCGCTTCCTACCGGGCCACTGTCCTCGGCGCCCTCCAGGACGTGGAGGACAACCTCGTGGCGCTCCGGCTGCTGGAGGTGGAGGCGGCGCAGCAGGCCGAGGCCGTCACCGCGGCCGAGAGGGCGCTCGCCATTGCAAAGAACCGTTACGACGTTGGTATCACGACCTACCTGGAGGTGGTCACCGCGCAGAGTATCGCCCTCGGCGCCGAACGGACCGCCCTCGACCTCGCGACCCGAAGGATGACTGGGAGCGTCAACCTCGTACGGGCGCTGGGCGGGGGCTGGAAGAACCCCGACGCCGGGCCGCCGCTCTCGGCCGGTCGCTGAACCGGCGGCGAAACTACTCCCCAAACTCCCCGAACTCGGCGATCACGGGGGCGTGGTCGGAGGGGAGCTTTCCTTTCCGCTCGTCCCGGTCGACCGACACCGAGGCGAGCCGCGCCGCGAGCGGCGGCGTGACGAGGAGATGGTCGATTCGCAGACCGTCGTTTTTCGGGAACCCCAGCTCCCGGTAGTCCCACCACGTGAAGACCTGGTCTTCCGGTCGGACCTGCCGGAGAGCGTCGACGAGCTCCAACCCCTTTAGCGCCTCGAAGGCGGCCCGGGCGTCCGGATGGCAGAGGACCGTCTCCCTCCACTTCTCCGGGTTCTTCACGTCCCGGTCCCCGGGGGCGATGTTGAAGTCACCGCAGAGAACGGCCGGGCGCCTCGAGTCGAGGTGCGAGGCGGCCCAGACTTGCAGCCGGCCAAGCCACCGGAGCTTGTAGGCCCACTTCTCGCTCCCGACTTCCTTCCCGTTCGGGACGTAGGCCGAGACGACGCGGACCCCCTTCACCGTCGCCGCGATCAGCCGGGCCTCCGGGTCGGTGTCGGCGTCTCCCATCCCCCACTCGACATCGGCCGGCTCCTCGCGCGAGAGGATCGCCACGCCGTTGTAAGTCTTCTGCCCGTGCGTCACCGCCTTCCAGCCGGCCGCCTCCAGCGCCTCCCGAGGGAAGTCGGCGTCGGTCACCTTCAGCTCCTGCAGGCAGACGACGTCCGGCCCCTGCCGGGCGAGGAAGGCCAGCAGCCGGTCCAGCCGAGCTCGGACCGAGTTGACGTTCCAGGTGACGATGCGCATCCGGAAGAGTCTACCGGTCGGAAGCCTCCTCAGCTCACCGGCCGGAGAGGCCTCGGGGCGATCGGTGGCGGGGGCGGCAGGTCCTTCGGGTCCTGCGCGATCTTCTTCAGCAGGAGGTCGACGACATGATCGAGCTGCACGTCCTTCCCCCCGAGGAACCCGTCCGGACCGGGATCCAACGTCACGTCGCGGTCGACGCCGTGCCCTTCGATCACCCACTGCTTCCCGCGCGGGTCCCACCCGCCGAATTCGGGCGCCCAACTGGTAGGCGTGCCCCACGCTCAGCTCGCCGAAGATCTCTCCCAGCAGGTCGGCCAGGTCGTCGTGCGAGGAGATCCGGTCCGCCAGCGGGCCGTACTGCTTCCAGATGCCGTCCCAATCGACGCCGTGCATCTTCGGGTGTTGGGGATCCGCAGCCAGTGGAGCTTTCCCTCGAGGGCGCGCAGCTCGTCGTAGTTCCCCGCCGGGATCGGGACCTGGACCACCCGCTCGGCAAGGCCGTCGAAGTCGATCCGGATCGGGGTGGGCTTTCCTCTTCCTTCGCTGTCCCTTTCTTCGCGTCCTTGGCGTCGTCGTTCTTGCCGTCCTTGGCATCCTTTTCATCCGGCTTCGGCGGGTCGACGTCGCCGCGCGGCACGAACGGGAGGGCGCCGTCCGCCTGGAGGGCCAGGACGAAGGGGAGCGTCGCGTCGTTCACGATGAACCGGGGTTCGTTCCGGTCGAGGTAGGGATTGATGTAACGGCCGGAGAGGAAATAGAGGAACTTCTCCTTCGGGTCCCACGCCGGCGAGAAGGAGTGAAACATCGGGTCGGTCCCCGGGACGCTTTTCCGCGTTTCGGCGTCCCAGACCCGGACCTGTCCGAAGAGGTTCTTCAGCGTGACGACGTACGCGAGGGTGCGGGAATCGGGCGACCAGACGTACTTCGTGATCTCCCCTTCCGAGAGGTCGACGGAGGCGTCCGCGCCGGTCAAGGCGTCCGTCACGCGCAGCCGATGCTTCTCGTCGGCCCAGGCGATCCGCTCCCCGTCCTTCGACAGGGCCCACGAGCCGAGCGTCGCCTTCGGGTCGACGAAGCACTCGCGCTCCTGGAGGCGGTCGCTTGGCAGCTGGATCGGGACCTGGTCGCTCCTCCCACTGGCCAGGTCGTAGACCCAGATGCCCGTCCTGTGCTGGTAAAAGATCTTCCCCTCGCCCATCGATGGCTACCGCACGTCGTAGTCGTCGAACCGCGTCAAGCGCCGGACGTTGCTCCCGTCGGGGAGCATCGACGCCAGGTTCGGGCGTCTCCAACGGTCCGTCACGAAGTAGATGCGGCCGTCGTTCGCCCACATCGGGAAGGCATTCTTCCCGTTGTACCGCGTCAACTCGGCGAACGAGAGCGGGTCGAGCGTGCTGACGTTCCCCTCGTACTGGGCAGTGAACGCGACGAGCGTTCCGTCGGGCGAGATTCGGGAGAAGCACTCCTCCCCCTCGTGCGCCGTCAGCCGGATCGCGACGCCCCCGCCGGCCGGGACCTTCCAGAGGTCTCCTTCCGACGCGAAGACGATCATCCCTCCGCCGATCGCCGGGTACCGATAGAAGCCGTCCGGCGGGCCGTCGGCCGAGAGGGCGGCGGCAGGGAGGGCACAGAGCACGGCCACGGCGGCGGCAAGCAGGCGGGAAGCCATCGACATTCAGGGTCCTCTCTGGGCGGCCGGACGGAGCTTCGCTTCTTGCGGGGCCGCCGGTTGGACTACGTCGTCGTCCAGCCCTGAGTTTCCGGGCGGGCCGGTAAGGAAACTTCCACCGGTTGCCTTGACAGCGCCGCCCGCTGACGCCGTCGTGCCGCGCCATGGTCCGATCGACCTCTTCCCGCGATCTGCGGCAGGTGAGCTCGCGCCCCTAGACCCCTCGATCTCCGTGACCGGCGGCGAAGCGAGCCTCGACCCGCGGCTTCCCAGGATCCTCCTGACGATCCAGCGATCCGGCTGCCGCAAACGGATTCTCA
>CALFNC010000024.1 GCA_937902605.1 uncultured Acidobacteriota bacterium
AGCTTGACGGGGTTCGAGATCTCCAGCTCCTCGCCGCGCGTCGTCTTCACCTTGTACGGGACGGAGGGGGCGGTTGTGATGAGCGAGAGGTTGAACTCACGCTCGAGCCGCTCCTGGACGATCTCCATGTGCAGAAGACCCAGGTACCCGCAGCGGAAGCCGAACCCGAGCGCCGTGGACGACTCTGGCACGAAACTGAACGAGGCGTCGTTCAGCCGGAGCTTCTCCATCGCGTCGCGCAGGTCCTCGTAGGCGTCCGTCTCGGTGGGGAAGATGGAGGCGAAGACCATCGGCTTGACGTCCTGGAAGCCCGGGAGCGCTTCGGCGCATGGCCGGTCGGCCTCGGTCATCGTGTCGCCGATCTTCGTGGCGCCGAGCTCCTTGATACCGGCGGTGACGTACCCGACCTCTCCGACGGACAGTTGCAGGACGGTCTGCTGCCGCGGATTGAAGATGCCGCACTCCTGGATCTCCGCCACGAGGCCGCTCCCCATCAGCCGGATCTTGGTCCCCGGCGCCACCGTCCCGTCCTTGACGCGGACGAGGCACGTGACACCCCGATAGACGTCGAACCACGAATCGAAGAGAAGGGCCTTCAGGGGGGCGCCGGGGTCGCCGGTCGGCGCTGGGATGTCGTGGACGATCTGCTCGAGGAGCTCCCTCACGCCCGTACCGACCTTCCCGGAGGTGAGCACGGCGTGCTTCGCCGGGATACCGATGATCTCTTCGATCTGCTCCCTGGCCATCTCGGGAACGGCCGACGGGAGATCGACCTTGTTGATGCAGGGGACGATCGTGAGGTTGTTGTGGATCGCCAGGTAGGCGTTGGCCAGCGTCTGCGCCTCGACTCCCTGCGTCGCGTCGACCACGAGCACCGCCCCCTCGCACGCGGCGAGCGACCGGGACACCTCATACGTGAAGTCAACGTGCCCCGGCGTGTCGATTAGGTTCAGGACGAAGGTCTCACCGCTTTCGGACCGGTAGTTCAGCGTGACCGACCTGGCCTTGATCGTGATCCCGCGCTCTTTCTCGATCGGGTTGTCGTCAAGAACCTGCTCGGTCATCTCCCTGGCTGTCAGCGCGCCCGTGATCTCGAGGATCCGGTCGGATAGCGTGGTCTTCCCGTGGTCGATATGGGCGATGATCGAGAAGTTTCGGATGTGGGTCGGTCGTGACATCGGGTTTTGGGCCTCAGCGCGCCGCGGGACGGCAGCGGGACGCCGATGTTAGCAAGGGCGGAGCGATTCGAGGGGCCAGCGGGATCGCGCCGGGGCATCCATCTCGCCCTCGACCGGTTCCCGGCCGGCGCGCCTGAGCCCCGCGAACGCGATCATGGCCGCGTTGTCTGAGGTCAGGGCTCTCTCTGGGAGGAGGACTTCCAAGCCGTTCCGGCGGCCCCAGATAGCTAACCGTTCGCGCAGGAGCGAGTTTGCCGCCACCCCTCCCGAGACCGTGAGAAGCGGGATCCGCTCGCGCGCGAGGAGCCTCGTCAAGCGGTCCTCCAGCTGGCGGACGACGGCTTCCTGGAAGTCGGCCAGGAGCTCGCGGAGACGGAGGGAAACGTCCGCCTCGGCGAGCGCCGGACGGTCGCCGGGAACCCCCGTGGCCGGCGAGACCCCGAGGGCGGACAGCCGCTCCCGAACCGCCGTCTTGAGTCCGGAGAAGCTGAAGTCGAGGCTTCCGTCCTTGAACTGCGGGACGGGAAATGGGTCGGCGATCTTCACGGCCGCTGCGATCCGGTCGATGACGGGCCCACCCGGGTAGCCGAGACCGGTCATCTTGGCCACCTTGTCGTACGCCTCTCCCGCGGCGTCGTCTCGAGTCCGGGCTGCCAGGTCGATCCCGGCCCCGGTGAACCGGTAAAGGTGCGTATGCCCGCCGGAGACCACGAGCGCGGTAAACGCGTCCGGGATGGGGCGCGAGGGACCGCCGTCGAGGCGGAGGAACGGCGAGAGGCAATGCCCCTCGATATGATGAACCGGGACGAACGGCACGCCGAGGCCGAGCGCGATCCCTTTTCCTTCCGAGAGTCCGACGAGGAGCGCTCCGACGAGACCCGGCCCGGCCGTAGCTGCGACGGCGCCCACGTCACCCATGCCCACGCCCGCAGCGGAAAGGGCTTCGTCGAGGAGGACCGGCAGGTTCTGGAGGTGGGCGCGCGCGGCGATCTCAGGCACGACACCGCCGTACCTTTGGTGGGCAGCGATCTGGGAGGAGACCACGGAGGAGAGGACTCTCCCGTCGCCGCCGAGGATGGCGACCGAGGTCTCGTCACACGACGACTCGATGCCGAGAACGTATCGGGGCGGCGTAGGCGGTGTCATCCGGTCAGCTGCTTCTGGAGCGACACCGCGAAGGGAGCCCGAGCCACACCACGCTCGGTCACGATCGCGTCGACGAGGCCGGCGGGCGTCACGTCGAACGCCGGGTAGAGCGCGGCGACCCCGGCTGGGGCCAACCGCACCGACCCTCCGCCCGGAAGGTCGATCGAGAGGACCTCGTTCCCGGACCTCTCCTCGATTGGGATCCGGTCGCCGGAGGACGTGGCGAGGTCGACGGTCGTGGTCGGCGCCGCGACGACGAAGGGGACCGCGTGCGCCCGGCAGGCGAGGGCGAGCCCGTAGGTCCCCACTTTATTCGCCACGTCTCCATTGGCCGCGATCCGGTCGGCCCCCACGACGACCGCGGCGATCCGGCCGGAGGCGATGACCGAGGCCGCGGCGACGTCGGGAAGGAGGGTGACGTCGAAGCCGTCGCGGGAGAGTTCCCACGCGGTGAGGCGCGCCCCCTGCCAGAACGGCCGCGTCTCGTCCGCAAAGACGCGCACGGGTCGCCGGGCCCCGAGAACCCGGATCACGCCGATCGCGGTCCCAATCCCGGCGGTCGCCAGTGCCCCCGCGTTGCAGTGGGTCAGAATTGTCGCGGCCCCCGGCCCGATCCGGCTCTCGAGGAAATCGGCTCCGTGGTGGCCGATCGCAAGGCACGCGGCCTCGTCCTCCGAAGCGATCCGGCGCGCTTCGCCCTCCAGCGCCCGCACTCGCATTTCGAGCGCGGCCCCCACCGTCGATGCGGCGGCCCGCCGCATCCGCGCGATGGCGGCTGGAAGGTTGACCGCCGTTGGCCTCGATGCGAGCAGAGTCTCGAAAGCCATCTCGAGCGCCCGCTCGAAGGCCGACAGGGAACCACCGGCGGCCCGGCGAGCCTCCACCGCGACGCCCAGGGCGGCGGCCACGCCGATCAAGGGGGCCCCGCGGACAGCGAGCGACCGGATCGCGGCCGCAGTCTCCGCGGCGTCCGCGCAGATGATCCACCGTTCCTCGGCCGGCAAGAGCCGTTGGTCGAGGAAGGAGAGGGTTCCGTTCTCAAAGGCCCATGCGGTGACACGGGTCGTGATCGGATCGGGCGGCGGCATTCGTGCCCGACTATAGAATCTTCTTCAGACGGGGAGGGCGGGGAATCCCTTCCCAGACAGGAGGAGCCGGTCATGTCAGTTCTTCCCCGCTCGATCCGCACCATTACACTCAAGGGCCAGCGACTGTTCCTGAGAGTCGACTTCAACGTCCCGGTCAAGGACGGCGTGGTTCGCGACGACACTCGCGTGAACGAGGCGCTGCCGACGATCCGGTACGCCATGGAGCAGGGGGCCCGGGTGATCCTCGCCTCGCATCTCGGGAAGGCCAATGGGTCCCCCGACCCGAAGTACACGCTCTCCCCGGTTGCTAAGAAGCTTTCCGAGAGGCTGGGCGTTCCCGTCGCCTTCGCCCCGGACTGCGTCGGGCCGGCTGCTGAGAAGGCCGTGGCGGCCCTCATCGACGGGCAGGTGCTCTTGCTGGAGAACGTACGGTTCCACGCCGGCGAGGAAGCGAACGACGCCTCCTTCGCGAAGAGCCTCGCGGCGCTCGCCGACGTCTACGTCAACGACGCGTTCGGGACGGCTCACCGGGCCCACGCCTCGACGGCAGGAATGGCCTCGTTGTTCGCGGCCGACCGGCGGGGCATCGGCTTCCTGATGGAGAAGGAGCTGTCGGCCCTCTCCAAGGTGCTAACGGACATCGATCACCCCTTCGCCGCCATCCTCGGCGGCGCGAAGATCCTGGGCAAGATCGCGGCCCTGGAGGCTCTGGCCGAACGGGCCGACACCGTCCTGATCGGCGGTGGAATGGCGAACCATTTCGTCGCCGCCCTCGGCCTCGGCGTCGGGAAGTCCCTCCTCGAGCCCGAAGGGGTGCCAATCGCACGGAAGGTGATCGACCAATGCAAGGAGCGGAAGGTCAACCTGGTCCTGCCGTCCGACTTCATGGTCGCCCCGTCGCTCGAGCGGGCCTCCGAGGCTGTGGCCGTTGCGATGGACGCCATACCGGGCGATCAGGCGGCCTTCGACATCGGTCCGAAGACCCTCGAGATGTTCGAGCGGATGATCGCCCCGGCCAGGACGGTCTTCTGGAACGGGCCGATGGGAGTTTTCGAGACGAAGCCGTTCGGCGCCGGGACCCTGCGGGTCGCCCGCATCCTCGCCAGCTCGGGCGCGTTCACGGTGGTCGGCGGTGGAGAGAGCGTCGAGGCCGTGAACGAGGCGGGCCTCGCCCAGAAGATCTCCCACGTCTCCACCGGCGGAGGCGCCTCGCTCGACTACATCAGCGGAAAGAAGCTCCCGGGCGTCGAGGCACTACTCTCATGAGGGCCGGCCGCTCGCCCCTCGTCGTCGCTAACTGGAAGATGAACAAGACAGCCCGCGAGGCGGCCGCGTTCGCCGAGGAGTTCCTCTCGCTCCGCCCGTCGCTTCCCGATGCGGTCGGTGTCGCGATCGCCCCCGCGTTCCCCGTGCTGGAACGGCTGGGACGCCTCCTCACCCACACCCAGGTCCTCCTGGCGGCTCAGGACGTTCACACCGAGTCGAAGGGGGCCTTCACCGGAGAGGTGTCCGCCCCGATGCTCCGCGACCTCGGCGTCTCGCTTGCCCTGGTCGGCCACAGCGAGCGGCGCCGCGACCGGAAGGAGGACGAGGCCTCCTTCGCCCGGAAGATCGAGCGGCTCCTGGAGAACGGAATCGCCCCGCTCTACTGTGTCGGCGAGACGCTCGAAGAAAGGGACGGAGGGCGGACCGACGAGGTTCTCGCGCGCCAGATGACTGCGCTCGACGCTTTCGGGTCCCTTCCGGCCGGCCTCGTCGTGGCCTATGAGCCGGTCTGGGCGATCGGGACCGGGAGGGCCGCGAGTTCTGCAATGGCCGCAGACACCCACAGACAGATCCGGTCCTTGCTCTCGAAGCGTTACGGCTCCGACCTGGCGGCCTCGGTCCGGATTCTTTACGGCGGATCGGTCACGCCGGCCAATGCGGTCTCCCTCTTCGGTGAGGAGGAGATCGACGGAGGACTCGTGGGCGGGGCCTCGCTGGTGCCAGCCGACTTCGCTGCCCTGGTGAAGGCCGCCGGATAGGAGGACAATTAGGGAGACTCGATGGCTGTCAGGCCGCCATTGCCTCCGGCCATTCTGGTCTCGGGCCGTCCTGGTAGCGCCCGAGAGTGAATTCCGCTATCCTCCGTAGCCCTTCTGCGGAAGGGGGGAGCGTTTCCATGCTTTACGTCCTCGTGCCGATCTACGTCATCGTCTGCGTCTTCCTCATCCTGGTGGTCCTCCTCCAGCAGGGGAAGGGGGCTGACGTCGCCAGCGCCTTCGGCGCCGCGTCGTCGCAGACGACGTTCGGAGCCCGCGGGACCACGACCGTCCTCGAGCGGGTCACGACGTGGTCGTTCGTCGCCTTCGCCGTCCTCGCGGTGGCGATCTCTCTGATCGAGAGGGGGAATTCCAAGAGGACCGTCATGGGAAGCGCGCCAAAGGCCGCGTCGGTTCCGGCCGTCCCTCGTCCCGCTGTACCGGCCGCTCCCGCTCCGGCGGCTCCCGCTCCGGCCGCGCCAGTTCCCGCCGGGAAGTAGCTCATCCGGAATGGGGCGGCTTGATTCCCCGGTTTGGAAAGGTATGATAGATCGGAAGAGCACACGTATGAACTCCAGTCACGCCAATATCTCGTATGCCGTCTTCTGCTTGAAAAAAAAAAA
>CALFNC010000025.1 GCA_937902605.1 uncultured Acidobacteriota bacterium
TAGAGAACGCTCAGCGCCAGTCGCAGTCGCTGAGCCCGCTTCAAGGGGGCGTCCGCGCCTACCGCCGCAATGGTGGCACGCCGATCTGGGACCGGCCCTCCGTGTATTTCAACGGCGCGAACTCTGCGGTCGGCGAGCCCGTGATGTCGACGCCCGCCATCGGCGACGTGGACGGGGACGGAATCGTAGAGGTGGCCTGGGGCGGGCTCGATGCCTACCTGTATCTCGTGAAAGGGACCGACGGAAGCAACAAGCCCGGCTGGCCGATCTTCGTCCGGGACACTGTCTTCTCGTCGCCAGCCCTCCACGATCTCAACGGCGACGGAAAGAAGGAAATCATCATCGGCGTGGACACGCACGTCGATCCGACGGCTTTTCCTCCGGGCGTCCCCACGATCGCCGGTGGCCGTCTCCACGTGATTTTTCCGAACGGTACGGAGATGCCGGGCTTCCCGAAGGACGTCGATCAGGTCATCTGGAGCTCACCGGCCGTCGGCGACATCAATGGAGACGGGTTCCCCGAGATCGTGGTCGGAACGGGCAGCTACTACACGGGTCGGGCCCACCGCGTGTATGCCTGGAAGTGCGATGGCTCTGTTCCCACGGGCTGGCCCGTCACCGTGGACGGCGAGGTCGCGACCTCGCCCGCGCTCGCCGACATCGACGGGGACGGCATACCCGACGTCATCGTCACCGACAACAACGCAGCCCCCAGCACGACTTTCCACGTCTACGCCTTTAAGGGCGACGGGAGTCTTCTGTGGAAGAAAATCCCGATGTCGAGATACGGAAACACTCCGAATGCCGGGGAACCTATCGTTGCCGACATCGTGGGCGACTCGAAGCCCGAGGTCATCGTTCCTGTCAACACGGAACTCTGCGTCTTCTCCTCGACGGGTGCCCAGCTTACGGATGACGGCACCGGTTTCCCCGGCTCCTTCCACCTGGACACCAGCACCGCCCTCTCGGGCGGGGTCGTCGGAGATCTCGATAACGACGGTACCGCGGTGGAAATCGTCGCTGTCTCGGGCTTCCCGTTCCCGCAGGCCACGGATACCAGGGTGTATGTCTGGTCCGCGAATCCGGTCGGAGCGCTTCCCTGGCCGCAGTATCGCCAGAGCGTGGCACGGGCAGGCGTGGTTCCCGGAACCGCCTCCTGCCAGTCGCCGCCGCCTCCCCTGCGCTTCTATACACTCGCCCCGTGCCGTATCTACGACACCCGGGACTTCCCGGGCGGCCCCTATGGAGGTGGCGGTCCAGCCTTGCCGGCGCAGACTTCCCGGGCGTTCGTTCTCGCGGGCCAATGCGGCATCCCGACTGATGCAGCCTCGGTTTCCATCAACCTGACCGTCGTCCCAACGACGGCAGGCTTCCTCCGCTACTACCCGGCTGGGAGCGCGACCACGACGGCCACCGCGATCAGCTTTCCCGCGGGACGCGTGCTCGCGAACAACGGGATGGCGAAGCTCGGGAATGGCGGAGCCCTCACAATCGAGAACGGCCAGGCCACGGGCAGCGCGAACATCGTCATCGACACGAACGGTTACTACCGCTGACGACGCCTACGGCGACAGGCAGGGCTTGAAGTCGCTCCCCGGCTCGGCAAGCAGGGGCGCCGGGGGCCTTCGCTAAGATCACAGCACTTTGGCGCGTTCACGCTCGGCGCGGCCGCCCGCAGCGGGTCGACTCAAGCTTCCGCAGGTTCGGAGGGCGGCGACGTTCTTCCTCGTCGCTTTCGTCGTCTACAACGCGAATCTCCGTTATCTGGCCTCGTTCGACAGCCTCGCGTCGAGCATCATCCCTTTCGACATCTGGAAGGGCAAAGGCTTTTCTCTCGACGACTTTTCCGATCTTCCGCGCAACGTCGGCTACTCGGTGGTTCCTTCGAAGGCCGGAGGCTGGGTCTCTCTTTATCCCGTGGTTACGCCGCTCGTTGTAACGCCCCTCTACTTTCCGGCGGCGTTCCGCGAATGGTTCAAGGCGGCAGACGGCCCGATCCGCGCGGGGATGGAGAAGCTTGCGGCTTCGCTGTTCGTCTCGGTTTCGGTCGCCCTGCTGTACATCCTGCTCTCGGGTTTGACCACGGCGAATGTTGCGGCTTGGCTGACCATCGGATACGCGTTCGGGACCTCGACCTGGGTCGTCTCGAGTCAGGATCTGTGGCAGCATGGATTCTCAGGCCTCTTCGTCATCTGCATCCTGCTCCTCCTACGGGAGGTGGAGGAGGCCGGGTGGTGCAGGCTGGCGCTGCTCGGGTTTCTTGCCGGGCTGCTGACGGCCAATCGCCCCTCCAATGTCTTTGTTTCGGCGGCCGTCGCCTGGATCGTCCTCCGCCGGACGGAAATGCGGCGGCTGGCGATCTTCCTGATACCGGTTGGTCTCGTGGCCGGGCTCCTGTTTCTCTACAACACGACCCACTTCCACTCGATACTGGGCGGTTACGGCGACTTCCGCGCGTCCGACGGCTCGGCGCCGGGAATGAGCAACTGGGGAATTCGCGGGCTCGCGTGCCTGCTGTTCAGTAACCGGGGCCTTTTCCTCTACTCGCCGTTTCTGCTGGCTCTGTCTTTGTTTCCCTGGCGAAAGCCGACGCGATTTCCGGGGATCCGGCTTCTTCTCTTCGCGTACCTCCTGACGTTGTACGTCAACGCCCGTTCGGCCAGCTGGGCTGGAGGAGACTGTTACGGGCCGCGCTACGCCCTTGATGCGCTTCCCATCCTCTTCGTGGCTCTCGTGGAGCCCGTCGAGCGGCTGTCTCGTGGCTTGGGCCGGTGGCTCTTTCGGGCAGGCATCGTCGTGGCGGTTGCGTTCCAGTTGGTGGGCGCCTTCTGTTACCCCGGCGGAGGTAGCTCAGCGGAGACTGCCGTGTGGGACTACCGTCTTGCCTCGCCGGTCCTGGCGTTCAAGGCAGGGCCGGAGTACCCGCACTTCCATCCCCTCTTCGTACGCCGCGTTCTCTCCAGAGATCGTCTCGCGCCGAACGAGTCTCGGGCGGAGTACGAATGGGCGGTAGATCCTCCGGCTGCTGTTGAGGCTGGTTCGAAGGTCGTCCTCCACGTCCGTGTGACGAATCGAAGCCCGGTGACCTGGTCGTCGCTGGGTGGGTGGTTCAACCGCGGCGCGGTGCAACTCGCCGCGGTCTGGCACCCCGCAGAGTCTCCGGGGAAATCTGGAATCCCAGGCGCCCCTCGGTGGCTCGCCTTCCGGCTGGATCCGGACGGTTCGGTGACCCGCGACATCACCGTTCACGCGCCGGATATCGAGGGACGGTACCAGCTTGTCGTCGGGCTCAGGCAGCAGGAGATGGAAACGTTCGCCGACAGGGGCGTGGCACCTCTGGAGGCCGCCATCCAGGTCGTCCGGGGGACCGGAGGACGTCCTTGAAGCAACCGCTCGCACATGGCCTCGGTGCCCGCGCCTTTCTTCTTTCCCTTCTCTCGGCCAGCGTCTCGCTGTTCCTCGTTCTCACGAGCCGCATCCCGTGGAATTCCGATCAGGCCATCGTGGGTCTCATGGCGCGGGACGTCGTTCAAGGCGGCGCCTTCCCCGTGTTCTTCTCGGGACAGGAGTATCTGGGCGCCATCGAGGCGTATCTGCTTGCCGCGGTTTTCACGGTCTTTCCCCAGACCGTTCAGACCCAGCTTCTTCTTCACGGGATGGTCGTTGTGGCATGTGTCCTCGTCGCATGGAGGACGGGTGCCGCCCTCTTCGGCGAGAAGGCAGGGTTCTTCGGGGGGCTCTATCTGGCGCTCGGCCCCCCCTTCTTCTTCTGGAAGAGCCAGCAGGACGGCGCGTACGGGCTCGTCATTCTGTCGGGCACATTGATCGTCTTCGGCCTCGCAAAGTCCGAGGAGGCTTCGCGAAGTGGCCGCCCCGCGGCAACCTGGCTTTGCTTCGTTGGTCTTGTGGGCGGGCTGGGCTGGTGGCTCGACCCCTTGTGCGCCGTCTACGGTCTGGCGGGGTTGGCCGCCGTCTTCGCGGGGACTTCCATCCGGCGGTCACATCCGGGCGTCCTCGCGTTGTCAACCCTGCTCTTCCTCGCCGGGAGCGCGCCCTGGTGGCTGAGGAACCTGAGAACGCACGGTGCCAGCCTCAAAGGCCCCGAGCTGGGCACGGGTGGGCTCGAGCACTTACCGCAAGGGCTCAGGGACCTTGCCGCCGAAGGACTTCCGATCCTCTTCGGTTTACGGCGCATCTGGCCGGCGACGAGCGGCAATGTCCTCACGACCGGAGCTGCGCTCCTCGTTCTTCTTCTTCTCGTGTTCGTTGGGTTTGCGGTGGCTCTCCGCGGGCGGGACGCGAGTGCCCGTTTCGGGGGGCGGGTCCTGCTTCCGGTCCTTCTCGCAACACCTCTTCTTGCGGTCGCGAATTCGCTGACAGATTTCCGGGAGCCGAGATACCTCGTGCCGATGTACGCGGCAGCTGCGCCGCTCGCCGGGATCGCTCTTTCAACCCTCTGGCGATGGTGGGCACCTGGCCTTCTGGTCACCGGCGCTCTGTTCCTCGTCGATCTGCTGGGATACGTGCGCCCGTGCGACCGCGACGTGCGCTCGGCCGACCCAAAGTTCCAGAGCGAACCCCTCATGACATCGCTTCTTTCGGAGAGAGTGGAAGCGCTCTATGCGTCGTACTGGGACGCCTACCGGGTGACATTCGCCTCTACCGGTCGCGTGGTGGCCACACCCTTCGGGCTCTCGAGGGTCACGAGACGTCCGCGAGATCGTGATCAGGTGGATCGGCATCCCTCCCCGGGGTTTCTCCTGGAGCCGGAAGAGGCACAACGGTTCGAGGTCTTTCTCAAGAGCGCGGGGTCGCCCTTCCGCCGAATCGACCTGCCGGGTCGTCGGCTCATCATTGATGTTGGAGAACCGGCGCTCTCACAGGCGCGCCGATGTCTCTGCGTTCCGACGTTCTCGGGTCCCGCGTCGCTCATCTGGGGCCCCGTAGAAGGCCCGCACGAGGTCGTGCCGGGTTCCACGGCGGTCTACCGGGTCATATTCACCAACGGGACCCCTGTCCCGTGGTCTAGCTCCACGCATCTCGGCTACCACTGGGTGCGGCCTTCCGACGGATACGCGCGCTTCGAGAACCCTCGGGCCATGCTTCCCCGTGTACCGGCGACCGGAGAGACGCTCACGGTCGATGTAAGTGTGCCTGTGAACGTCGCCCCGGGTTCGTACCGGCTCGTCTTCGATATCGTGGAGGAGGGGGTTACCTGGCTGGCCGACATGGGGATCCTGCCGCCGGCGGTGGATGTTGAAGTTCGGCGTCGATAGCGCTCATGGCGGAAACGGCGCGGGGGCGACGGTCACGCGATCGCCTGCAGCCTCTCGACGATGCGGTTGCCCGCGTGCTCCCACGTCCAGCGCGCCGCCATCTCGGCCGCGGCCCGCCCGCCCTTCGCGGCGGCCTCCTCGCGATGCTCCGCCACATGCCGGAAGAGGTGCGCGAGGTGCTCGGGATCGGGGTCGGCCCACCGGAAACCCTTGTAATACGGCGCGCGCGCGTCCGCGGGGAGGAGGCCGCGGATGCGCAGCGGATAGGAGATGCCTTCGTGGACGAACTCCGTGTGCGCGCCCCAGTCGGTCGCGATGGAGGGCAGGCCGCACGCCATCGCCTCCATGAGCGGCATGTCCCAGCCCTCGCCGCGCCCGGCCGACACGTAGCAGTCCGCCGAGCGGTACAGCGCGCCGAGCTGGTGGTACGGAAACTCCCTGTTGTGGAGGAACGCGATGCGCCCGCCGCTCGCCGACAGGCCGAGAG
>CALFNC010000026.1 GCA_937902605.1 uncultured Acidobacteriota bacterium
TGAGCCATTACTCCGGGGACGCCTTCTAGGAAAAGGCCGATTACTCGAACCTAAAATAGCCGTCCGGACAGAATGCCCGTCTACGCGCCGGGATTGAGAAAGAAACCGAGGGCGTGACGCTGGTTTCTACGCGCCACACCAACGCCGCAATTTCCATTGCCGCCCTACAATACGTGTCAACGAAGTCAGGCCACCGATTTCAGCGGTATCCGACGCTCCATTCCCCCAAGAACGATTGGGACTCCGGCGGGCGGCTGAGGCGAAGCGAAAGGACGGTCTGCAGGCCTCGGTTCGCTCCAGGTCACGAGGAACGGCTCGGGCGACGCCTACCTCGCCTCGACGATCCAGCCGGACTGGACGAAGACTGGGGGCTGCGGGCCGTCCATCGTCGTGAGTCCGCTGAACCGAACCGGCAAGCTCCGGGCATAGAGCGGATCGGGGCCATCCATGATCCCGAAGTGCAGATGGGGCTCGGTGCTGTTCCCGGTCTGTCCGAGCTTCTCGATCCTCTGTCCCTTTCTGACCTTCTCACCGGCTTTCACGGTGACGCTTCCTTCGGCCAGGTGGGCGTAGAGCGAATACTCGCCCCCTTCGTGCCGGATCACGACGGAATTTCCCACAACGCCCGCCGCGCCTCTTGCGAGAAGCTGTTGCTGCTCGGCCATGGTCCTCTTCAGGAACGCATCTGACGACTCACTCGGCTTGCGCAGTCGTTCGGCGGTCTCCTTCTGGTCCGTGACCGTGGACACCACGTCACCGCCCGCAGCTGCCACGACGTCCGCTCCCCAGCCGGCGTAGTCGGCCAGCTTGGTGCAGTCTCTGCGACAGGTCGTTCCGCTGGCGCCGATCCGCACGAGGTCGAGGGCGAACTCCTCGTTGAGTGCCCAGCGATGCGGCTCCGAAAGGCCAGGTCCGACTGCGACCAGCCAGGCTCCGCGAAGGGGAAAACCGTATTCGATCCTCTGTTCGCGCTGGAGGAGAGGAATGTCGACAGACGCTTCTACGAGCTTCCCCTCGGGATCGGTCCCTCTCGCGACGATCCTCATCGAATCGACGCCACGCGAGACCAGGAGAGGGATCGAACTCATGATGAGCGCGGTTCCCGCTGCGACGGTCTCGGACGAGGCGAGGCCAGTCTTCTCGCCCAGGTACTGTCTTCGTTGAAAGGCGAAGTCGTAGAGATCGAGGACGCCAGCTTTCTGGAGCGCGGCCATCTGCCCGGCAGTCGTCGTCAGATCCGCCCGGTCGAACCGAAGGACCTGTCGGACGCGATCACCGGCGCGCAGGTTGATCGAGACATCAGTCAGTCTGACCGGCTGTCCGTCCTGCTGAAGAATAGCGAGATTCTGGATTAATACCGTCGACAGACCTCGGCGAGCGTCAACTTCGTACTGATAGATTCCGTCCTGCCCCGGGTGAATGCGCACATCCAGGGCCGTTGCGGGCATCGCCAGGACGAGCGAAAGCAGGGCGACCACGATTTTCACGGGAGCCTCCTCGGGCACGAATCGACCGGAGACGTCATCGGAGATCAGATACGGAAAGCCGGGAAGGAAGTTCCCGAACCTTGGGAGGTCTGTCCCGGGCGTCGGAACCCTTCCATACCCGACCAGCGCCTCCCCTTTGACCATGGGGTTGTGGAGCGCGGCGAGCATTTCCGGGGACGGGGCCAGCAGCAGAGTTCGATACGTGCCCACGAAGGCAGGCCAGCCCTTGACACGTCAAGTCCCAGCTTGGCTCAAGGAGGGCGTCAAGCAAGAAGCTGAGTGGAGTAGGGATAACGCGCCGCATGGAGTAGA
>CALFNC010000027.1 GCA_937902605.1 uncultured Acidobacteriota bacterium
GATGCTCGGATGGGTCGGTGATCGGCGTTGGCGCCGGAGGAGGCGTCGGCTTGCCTCCAGTCGCAAGCTCCAAGAGGGCCTCCGCCGCCTCGGCGGGAAGGTGGTCCGCCAGGGTGAGGACCGTCTCCTCGGTGGCCGTCCGGGCGTCCTGGATCCACTCGGGGGGGACGCCGAAGGCGAGGAGCTGCCCGTCGGTGAGCCCGGCGAAGAGTGGCTCGTGCCGGTCGGCCCGGCGTTTCCCTTCGGGCTGCGCTTGGGTCGGGACGAAGACCGGGACGACCACCTCCTCGACTCGCTCGCGGATCTCGACCAGCTGGGCCGCCCCGGTCGATGGGTGGGTCTCCAGCTTCCGCCGCTCGGCCCAGGCGTACGCCTTCTCGTGGTGGTCGACGTAGCAGAGGAGGAGGCTCTCGGGGGTCCGGTGAACGATGAGGCGGATGTCGTCGCTGACCCTCACTGACCAGAACCGCTTGTCCTTCGCTTTGTCCAGCTTGTGGAACCGGAGGCCCGGGCTGGCCGGGTCCATCTGGAGGTCGAAGGCGGTCGTCTTCGCGGCCTTCTGCTCCTCGCCCGTCAGCCGGGCGAGGCTCTCGGTGAAGGTGTCGGCGATCAGGAAGTCCATCCGCTCAGGCCACCCGGAAGACCTTCATTACCTCGTCCCCCAGGTGGTTGATCACCTTCACGGCGATCCGGCCGGAAGTCGGCTTCGGGAACGGGCGGGAAGTATCGCTATGGAGCGTCGACCAGGCCTCCTCATCCACCTCGGCCTTCAGCGTGGTCTTCAGCGAGCCGTAGGGGTCGTTCGCGCCGAGGAAGTAGGCGTGACGGACGAAGAAGCTCTCCTCGTTGTAGTCGGTGTCGACGAACCAGCAGGCGATCCCCTCCGGCCCGTCGCTCCTCACCTCTCCTGTCTGCGGGTGGAAAACGTCGACGCCGTTCACCTTCACGCGGAGCTGCCCGCCTGGCGCCGGGAGGAGGTCGATGTCGGGCTCGCCGAAGATGACGAAGAGGTTCCCCTTCCCGGTGTTCTTGAGGTCCTCGGCCATGTGGAGGTCGGCGTTCATCCTGGCCTTCAGAACGGGGATCCGGCCGAGCTTGGAGAACTCGGTGGCGTGGGCGTCGTAATTGAAGGCGCAGGTGATCAGGACGTCGAAGCCGGCGTCCCCCGCCTCCTTGGCCGCCTCGACCAGGTCGGGCCGGGTGACCGTCCCAAACTCCGGTCCGATGAAAATGGCAGCCCGTTTCTCGACGCTTCGGGCGCCTTCGCCTTCCCGGTAGCGTCCATCGGCACATACGAGGTCCCCGGGCCAGGGCGCGAGCGCG
The DNA here is from genome assembly GCA_937902605.1 of uncultured Acidobacteriota bacterium. Lineage (GTDB taxonomy): Bacteria > Acidobacteriota > Thermoanaerobaculia > UBA5066 > UBA5066 > CAIMWE01. The sequence continues at coordinate 1,324 of CALFNC010000027.1, forward strand.
GTGAACACGAGCCGGGAGTCCTTGTGTGCCTGTTGGACTCCGGCGATACGGAGGTTCTCCAGGATCATCTCGGGGAACGACTTCCTGTCGGCGTAGTCCGCGTGTCCCTCCGCTACTCGGTCTATTAGCTCGTCGGCCTCATTGACCTCCAGGACCCGATGGGGAGAGAGGCTCTCGACGGTAAACGGTCCAGCAACCCGGACCTTCTTGTTGTCCGGGTAAGGAACGTCGTACAGGTAGTCGAAGTCCGCCTTCGCAGCTATGGAAGCGTCAATCTCCTTCTGCCTGGAACGTCGTGATTCCCACCAATCCGCAAGGAGTCCCTTCGCCGCTTCGGGCCACTTTGCCTCGGCCTCACTGGGGACCTCCCACTCCTTCCAGTCCCGGTGG
>CALFNC010000028.1 GCA_937902605.1 uncultured Acidobacteriota bacterium
CCGCCACCTTGGGGCCGCCAGCGCGGCGCGGATGCCGTTCCGGGACGGCTCGTTCGCATCGGTCCTCGCGAACTGCGCCCTCGAGCACATGCCGGATCTCGACGCCGTCCTGGACGAGGTCGCGCGGGTCCTGAAGCCGGGCGGGACGTTCGTCTTCACGGTCCCGAACGAGAAGCACAACCGGAACCTGGTCGTTGCCCGGGGGCTCGATCGCATCGGTTTGAGGACCGCGGCCGCGGCGTATCGCGAGTGGTTTCGCTGGATGCAGGCTCACTTCCACATGTACGGGGTAGACGAGTGGCGGCGGCGCGTGGAGGCGCGAGGGCTCGTGGTGACAGTCTGCCGCGACTACCTCTCGCCTCGTGCGACGGCTCTGCTCGAGCTTGGTCACTACGCCGGCTGGCACAACCTGCTTTCCAGGTGGCTTTTCGGGCGCTGGGTCCTCTTTCCATGGCGACCTCTCTTCTTCCTGACGGAAAGGCTCCTAGCGCCGCGCGTGGCGGAGGACGGCGTGGAGGGCTCGAGCTGCACGTTCTTTGTCGCAACAAAGGACTAGGGCCTCTCCTTCGGGGTTTGCCGTGAGGTCACTAGCGGGCCGGGATCGTCCGCGCCGCCCCGCCGCGGCGGAGCGGGGAGGCGTTGAAGACGGGCCGTCCCTGAGGGCTCTGATAGTACTGAACGGAGAGCCAGCCGGCGCACGGGGCGAGGGCAGGGTCGGGGAGCGGCGCCGCAAAGTCCCAGATCAGGACGGCCGGCTCTCGGAGCCTCTCCAGTGTGTCGCAGGAGACCTTCCCCCTCTCGAGCTGATGGAAGCGGCCGGGGCGATCGAGGCCATATTCGATCCCCTTCGGTTCCGGCATTCCGTCCTTCCAGCAGCAATGGACGAGGTAGACGTCCGTTTCGGGTGGAAGGTCGTTCACATAGCTGGAGACGAGGGCCGCAATGGGCGTGTTGCCATATGGTAGTCCCGGGATGTACTCGAAGAAGTAGCGGTGGATGTTGATCCCGAGGATGGCAGCGAGGAGAACGGCGGCAAGAGCGGATGGAGCTCCGCGGAGGGGGGCCGCGAGGCGAATCAGGAGCATCACACCGCTGGCTACTAGGAGGTAGGCCTCCGGCGCAGCGCCGAGGGTCCGCGACGCGGAGGGGACCTCGCCGCTGACGCTGAGGACGAGCACCGAGGGGACATGCTGGAGGAGGAACGGGACGAAGATTACCGGGCTCCAGCGGCGCCGCTCGGGAAGCAGCCAGAAGACCACGCCCAGGAGAAAGAGGACGCCGCTGACGGCGTCGAGGTGGGGGCGGCCCATCGGGTTGCTGCGGAAGACGAAGTCGCCTCGGAAGTGGAGCGAAATAGCGGCCTTCTCGAGGTTCTCGAGGAGGAGCCGCAGGACGCTTCCGGCAGGCCGGATCTTTCCTCCGATGTATCCCGTGAGGAAGTTCGCCGGGTCCTTGCTGACGATCCAGGCGAAGGGGAGGCCAACGACGAGGGTCGTCAGCCCGTAGATCCCGACGTCCTTCCAGCGGACGCGCAGGCCCGTGAGCCGGAGCGCGGCGAGGGTCGAGGCCATGACGGGAGCCAGGATGAAGGACGGAGGATACGAGTAGAGGCCGAGCGCGGCGACCGTCGCCGACAGGACGAGGTCGCGGCGCCCCTGCTCCTGGACGAAGCGGACCAGGAGCCAGAGGGACACGGTCCCGAGGAAGGGGACGAGGATTTGCGAATTTCCGAGGCGGCTGAAGATCAGCAGCCAGGAGGAGACGCTCGCGACGAAGAGCGACAGCAGGCCGAGGAGGTCGCCGCCAAGCCGCCGGCCGACTGCGAAGATGGCAGCCAGGACGCCCATGCTGACAGCGACGGATGCGATCTTCAGACCGAGGTAGCCCGGTCCCGCCACCGCGATCACGGGCATGATCAGGTAGTGGTAGAGAGGCCCCGCGCTGAGCGCGAAGTGGGTGGGCCACAGGCCGTGCCGGATGAAATCGATGTACTCGCGGACGATGACGATGTCGCCGTAGATCTCGGCCTGGAGGGACTGGAGGTTCAGAAGGCGGAGAAGGACGGCGACGGTGACGGTCAGAAGGAGCGCCAGGCGGTAGAGGCCGGATCGAGAGTGAGGGGGCGGCTGCCCGGGCGAGGGGAGGGCGGCCATGCGGTCTCCCGCCGGAGACGTCCGGGAAGTTACTGGTCGAGTCGTGGCGTCTGGAAGGTGGCTCATTTCTTGCCGCCGATAGGTTTCACGAGGCTGGACGGGATCTTAGTATCGTGCTTCGTGAATTCGCGCGTGATCGTCCTGGTGAAGCGCGATGAGACGCTATGATCCGGGTGATTTTGCCTTCTTGAGGAGAGCTATGAAACCCACTCGGCCCCGTCCCTTCCTGATGCTCGCGCTCCTTTGCGCGGCCATCGCGGGCTGCGGCAAGAGCGAGAAGCCCGTCCCGGGAACCGCCCCCGTACCCGCCGCCACGGCGGTCCCCGTCAACCTCACTGAGATCATCTCGATCGACGGTGTGCTGGTTGACGTCACCCACCCCAAGTTCGACCTCGGCCAGCTCCTGGACCTTTTCGACGGAAAGAGGGAAACCATGGCGCGCACCGAGAACGCGACGACCGCGGTCATCGACCTGGCTTTCCAGGGGACCAAGAAAGCGGCCGGCGTCGACGTGATCACCGGGACCATGGACGTCGGTCTGAAGGTGACGTTGACTCTGGCGGACAAGGCCGAGCCGCTGGTCTTCAGCAAGGCGATGATCCACCAGACAACCGAGCCGACCGTCAGCCTCGAATTCGGAGGAGTCCAGGAGTTCAAGCGCGCCAAAGTGGAGGTCACGAACCTCAACGGGGGCGACGGGCACATCCACATCTACGAGGTGAAATTCAAGTAGCCCCGGGCCGGAGCGGCGTTTCCGGGATAATGGTTCCCTGGAGGCCGCCATGCGTTTGATTCCCCTCCTCTTGACCTGCTCGATCGCCGCAGGGCTGGCTCGTCCCGCGGTGGGGGCCGACGTCATCCTCAGGGACGGCCAAGTGATCGCCACCAAGAAGCCGTACGTCGTGAAAGGGAAGATCGCGATCCTGACCCGAACCGACGGTTCGCTGGTCTCGATCCCGGTGGAGGAGATCGACCTCGGGAAGACCGCGGCGGCGGCAGTGAAACCGGCCGCGCCGAAGACCGAGCCCACGCCGGCCGCCCCGAAGAAGCCGATGACTCCCGCGGAGGCAGCCCGGGTCAAGCCCGGAAAGCGCGCGACGGTCGTCTTGACCGACGCGGACGTCCGCACGTCGGTCCCGGCGGCACCGGAAGGGGAGAAGACGGAAAAGGGCGACGGGGAGGTCTCGATCAGCGGGACGAACGCCATGAGGACGAAGTCGGGGTACTCGATCAACGGATCGGTCGTGAACTCCGGGAAGGGGGAAGTCCGGGGCGTCTCGGTGATGATCGAGCTGCTCGGCGAGAACAGCAAGACCCTGCTCACGACCCGCGGCATTCTCGCCAAGGACTTACTCGCGCCGGGAGAGAAATCCACCTTCACCGCGGAGGTCGAGTCGGAGACGGAGGCGAAGACCTTCCGGTACCTCCCGTCGTGGCAGGTGGCGATGGCCGTGAAGGGAGCTGAGCCTGGGGGAGGCACTTCGGTGACCCCGGTTCCGACCCCGGTTCCCGGAAGTCAGGCGGGGAAGGAGCGGGCCGAGGCACCGCCCCCGACGCCGCAGATCGTCCCCCGGCCCGACGTCGCCCCGCCGTCGGCCAGCCCGCCGATCGGTGCCCCGTCCACTCCCGGAGGTGTCTACATCCCGCGTCCCTCCGACAACCAGCCGGTGCAACCCAAGGCCCCGTGATCGGCGCGGCCGCCCTGGGCGCCGCCCCGGCCGAAATTCTCCTCGTCGAGGACCGGGAGTCTCTGCGGGCGATGCTGTCGGAGACGCTCGAGCGGGAGGGGTACCGCGTGGAGGCGGTGGCGACCGGTGACGAGGCGGTCCGCCGCCTGCACGAGGGCCGGCGTTACGCGCTCGTTCTGACCGACCTGAAGTTGCCGGGCGCGGACGGCCTCGCGGTCCTGGAGGCCGCGCTCGCCGGGGACCCCACCCTCGCAGTGGTGCTGCTGACCGGCTTCGGGACGGTGGAGACGGCGGTGGCCGCGATGAAGCGCGGGGCCGCCGACTTTCTGAGCAAGCCGGTCGACACGGAGCGGTTGCTGGCGCTGGTGGGGCGGCACGTGGAGTCCCGGCGGGCGGCCGCGGTCGTCTCGTTCGCGGGCGGAGGCCCGATCGCGGCCGGGATGCCGAAGATCGTCGGC
>CALFNC010000029.1 GCA_937902605.1 uncultured Acidobacteriota bacterium
CCCCTCGAGCTTCGCCACGCCGTCGACGAGAGCCCGGACGTCCATCCCCTCGGCGTGGTCGAACTTCACCACCGCCAGCGCCCGGCCGCCCGACGTGCGGGATAGCGCAAGGTCGGCGATGTTGACCTTTCGCTCGCCCAGGAACATCCCGATCCGGCCGATCACCCCGGGCACGTCCCGGTTCACGAGACAGAGGAACGAGCCGTCGGGCGTGAACTCCATCGGGTAGCCGTCGATCGCGACGATTCGGCCGAACTCCTCCCCGAAAAAGGTACCGGAGACGCTCCGCTCCCCCTTCGCCGAAGAGACCGTGACCGTCAGGAGGCTCGAGAACTTCACCGAATCCGCGTGGATCGTCTCGGTGACCGCGATCCCGTTGAGACGGGCCACCGTGGCCGCGTTCACGAGGTTCACCCCTTCGGCCATCGATCGGCTGAGGGCCCCCTTCACCGCCGCCACGGAGGCGGCCTTATGGACCGACGGACGGAGGCCAGCCATCTCCAGGTGGATCTTCGACGGGGCTTCCGGCAGGAGCTGGACCGCCAGCTCACCCACCTGCTCGGCCAGCTTCATCCAGGGGAGCGTGCTGTGCAAATCGCCCCCCGGCGGAAACGGGAGGTTCACCGCGGCGACGAACGGCGCGCCGGAAAGGACCTCCACGAGCATTTCGACCGTCTCGACCGCCACGCGGTCCTGGGCCTCGACGGTGGACGCCCCGAGGTGCGGTGTGCAGACGACCTTCGGGTGCTTGGCGAGCGTGAAGTCCTTCGGCGGCTCGACGGCGAACACATCGATGGCCGCACCACCGATCTGTCCCGAATCGAGCGCGGCGATCAGAGCCGCGTCGTCGATCAGAGCGCCGCGGGCGCAGTTGACGATCAGCGCCCCCTTCTTCATCCGGGCGAGGCGCTCCGACGAAAACAGTCCCTTCGTCTCAGGCGTCACCGGTGTGTGAAGCGACACGATGTCGGACGTTCCGAGGACCTCGTCGAGCGAGGCGGTCTTCACGCCAATCTCCGCCGCCTTCTCCGCCGAGACGTATGGATCGTAGGCGAGGATCCGGACATTCCAAGGCTTCAAGCGGGCGGCCACACGGGCACCCACCTGCCCGATGCCGACGAGGCCGACGGTCTTCCCCATCAGCTCCGTCCCGACGAACTTCGTCCGCTTCCACTCGCCCGCCTTCAGCGAGCTTTGGGCCTCCGGAATCTTCCGGAGGAGCGCCAGCAGCAGCGCGATGGTGTGCTCGGCCGCCGAGACGACGTTCCCCGACGGGGCGTTCACGACCAGGATCCCGAGCTCCGTCGCGGCCTTCAGGTCGACGTTGTCCAGGCCCACGCCGGCCCTGCCGACTACCTTCAGCTTCTTTCCGGCCGAGAGGAGCTCCCGGTCGACCTGTGTGGCCGAGCGGACGACGAGGGCGTCGTAGCCGCCGATCTCCGCGAGGAGCTGCTCGCGGGTCAGGCCCGTCTTCACGTCCCCGCCGAAACCGGCCTTCGCGAGAACCGCGAGGCCGGTTTCCGAGAGCGGCTCGGAGATGAGGACCTTCTTCTTCCCGGGCTCCTTCGCGCCCGTCACGCGGGGGCACCCGCGGGGGCTGTGGCAGCCGTAGCGCGAATCTTCGCCACGGCGGCGTCGATAGCGGCCAGGTAGTTCTTCACCGATAGGACGTCGACATCCCCCATGTGCCCGATCCGGATGTTGGAGGCCTTGAACTTGCCGTACCCGGAGCCTGGGGTGTACCCCTCCTTCTTGAGCGCCTTGTTCAGGTCGTCCGGGGCGATGCCTTCGGGCGGGAAGAGGGACGAGACCGTTGGCGAGTGGTTCGCCTTCGACTCGGGGAGGAAGCGGAAGCCGGCCTTCGGCGCCCATGCCTCGACCTCCGCCAGAATCGCGTGGTGCCGCGCCCAGCGGTTCTCCATCCCTTCGGCCAGGATGTGGTCGAGCTGGACGTCGAGCGCGTAAAGCAGCGGCAGCGACGGCGTCGTCGGGTTCTGCTTCTTCAGCCCGAACGTCTCCACGTCGACCAGATCGAGGTAGAGGCCGCGGAACTTCTTTGCCTTGGCGCGGGTCATGGCCCGCTCGGAGGCGGCGTAGACCGCGATGCCGGGAGGCAGCGCCAACGCCTTCTGCGAGCCGGCGACCGCTACGTCGAGGCCCCACTCGTCGAACTCCATCTTCGTCCCGGCCAGCGAGGTGACGACGTCGGCGAGGATGAGCGCGTCCGAATTCTCACGGATCACCTTCGCGATCGCCGGGAGGTCCGAGATCGTCCCGGTGGAGGTCTCGTTGTGGACGACAGTCACCGCCGCGTACTTCTTCGCAGCGAGCGCCTTCTTCACGTCGTCGGCCAGGATCGGCTTGCCCCACTCGGCCTTCACGACGTCCCCTTCCATCCCGAGCCGCTTCACCATCTCGCCCCACTTGTCCGAGAAGGCGCCGTTGCAGCAGGAGAGGACCGGCCCCTCGACACAGGAGACGAGGGCGGCTTCCCACACGCCGGTCGCTGAGGTCGCGAGCGTGTGCGAGAGGACCTTCGTGCGGAAGACCTTCGGGAGCTTGTCCAGGATCCTCCCGTACAGCTCCGAGAAGGCCGCCGAGCGGTGGGACATCATCGGGCCGCCGAGGGCGTGCAGCACCTGCGGGCGGACCCAGACGGGGCCCGGGTTGTAGAATTTGACCTGTCCCTGGTGGCCGGAGGTCGAGTCGAAATTCTGTGCGCTCATGCCCTGGATTCTACCGCCGAGCCCCCGGCGAACAGCGGCAGAAGCGAGGCGAGCGAATCGACGAAGTATTCCGGGCGGGCCGCTTCCAGCTCCTCTCGGAGGGACGATCCGGTGGGGATCAGGGCGCATCGCATCCCCACTGCCCGGGCCGTCTGGAGGTCGATCGGCATGTCCCCCACGAAGAGAGTCTCTTGCGCCGTCGTCCGCATCGCCGCCAGGGCCGCCAGGGCCATCCCCGGATCGGGCTTGGGGGCGAATCCGATGTCGGGGCCGCCGACGAAGACGAACCGGGAGGCGATTCCGAGCGACTCGAGGATCTGGCGGGAGAAGAGGGCCGGCTTGTTGGAGGCGATCGACATCGGGATGCCACGTTGGCCGAGCTCGGTCATCACCTCCTCGGCGTCGTGGAACAGCGCAGACCCGGAGAGAGCCGTCTCGCGATACCGCTCGCGGAAGAGGCGGACCCCCTCCTCCACCATCTCTGGACCGATCGCCTTCTCGATGAGGCGCGGGAGTCCCTCGCCCACCATGAAGCGGACCTGGTCGACCGTCACCGGCTCTTTGCCGAAATGGACGAGGACCGGATTCAGCGCCGCCCGAATCCCCTCGTATGAATCGAGGAGGGTCCCGTCCAGGTCGAAGACGACCGCCCGGAAGCCGTCCGCGCTCACGTGACTTTCAGGACGATCTTCCCGACGTTGGCGTTCTCCGCCATCCGGCGGTGAGCGTCCGCGGCGCGCTCGAGCGGCATGACCGTGTCGACTACCGGCGCGAGGCTTCCGTCGGCGAAGCCGGGCAGGACGTCGCGGACGAACGCCGCTGTCAGGTCGAGCTTCTCGGCGAGCGGCCGCGCGCGAAGCGTCGAGCCAATCAGCCGCAGCCGGCGGATCAGGAGAGTGCGAAGGTCGAGATTCGCTATTCCGCCCCCCATTGTCGCGATCAGGACGAACCGGCCGCCAGGCCGCATCAACGAGACGTTCTTCCCGAGGGTCTCGCCGCCCACCGGGTCGAGGACGACGTCCACCGGCGGAGCCGGTCCCAGGCTCTCGGCGATCGCCACGGCAAAGTCCCGCTCCCGACTGTCGACCACCAGGTCGGCTCCAAGGGCTGTCAGGGACGCGCTTTTCGCGGCGGACCTCACCGTTGCTACGACGCGAGCACCCGCCCTCTTCGCGAGCTGGATCGCTGCCGTCCCGACCCCTGAGGCCGCGGCGTGCACCAGGACCGTCTCGCCCTTCTTCAAACCGGCCTCGCGGAAAAGGTTGAGGTACGCGGTGAACCACGCTTCGGGGATCGCGGCCGCTTCCTCGAATTTCATCCCGGGCGGGATCGCCATCAGCATCCCGCGCGGAACGGCGACCTTCTCGGCATAACCGCCGCCGGTCAGGAGGAAGAAGACCTGCTCATTCGTCCCTTCCACCTCGCCCGCGGCTTCCAGGCCCAGGATCTCGGAGGCCCCTGGAGGAGGCGGGTACTTCCCCGCCGCCTGCAGCAGGTCGGCCCGGTTGACCGCCGTCGCCCGGACGCAGACGACGACCTCTCCGTCCGCCGGGACCGGGTCCGGCGATTCTCCGTAGACGAGCGCCTCGGGACCCCCGGGCTTCGGGACCAGGATCGCCTTCATCGCTTCTCCAGCCTCAGCTCCCGGATCAGCAGGTCCAGGAGGCGCCCCTCCTCGCCGAAAGCGAATCGAGGTATCGGTGCGGGGTGGCCGGTCGGCCGGTCCGTCACCACGGCGATCACCTCGGGGTCGTTCTCGCACATCGGGGCGCGGCCGGTCGCTCTCCTCACGACCTCGATCTTCGGGAACCCCGGCTCGGCCTTGAACCCCTCCACGACTGCGACGTCGACGTCTGCCATCTCGCGCTCCAGGAGCCCGGCCAGACTCGCCCGGTCGGCCCGCCGGTGGACCGCCGTCCGGCCGCCGGCCACGAATAGGGCCGGGTTCGCTCCGGCTGCCGCGTGCCGCTCCGAATCTTTCTCCGCCACGTCGGTCTCGTGTTCGTGGCCCGCGTGCTTGAGGCTCCCTACCTTC
>CALFNC010000030.1 GCA_937902605.1 uncultured Acidobacteriota bacterium
GGGGGTGTTCTGGGCCGCGAGCGCACCCGTCCCTTCCACGAAGACGTTGAGCGGCGCGGTCGTCTTGTCGACCACTCGCTTCTCGGCCGGGTCGAAGACCTGAATCCGAACGGGCGGGATCGTGAAGTCGCCGGCGCTCCCGGGGACGATCACGTAGCTCCACTCGGCCTGGGCGACCGCATGGCCTGCGGCGCGCGAGGTGCTGTTCTTGGCCGTCGGCGAGTAGACGCGCGCGCCGGGGATCTCCAGGTGGGGCGGATCGGCCGATGTCCGGAGGTTTCCGGTGCCGGTCATCTTGACCTTCAGGGTGACGGCCTCGCCCCCGGCGATCCGGTTGCGGTCGACCGACGCATGGAGGTCGAACTTCCCGACGGGTCCCTTGAAGTCCGCGTGTCCGGGGATCGGGAGCACCTTGATCGAGACCGGTTTCGTCGACCGCTCGAGCAGCGTCGGACGCATGAAGCTGAACGGGTCGACGAACGGGTCCGCCGCCATCCGGACGGCGAGGCGGACGGTCGCGGGCGGGATCGTCAGGGTGCCTGGGGCTAGCGGCGCGACGCCCTTCTTCAGCAGGGTGAACCGAGTGACCGGCTGCCCCTCGTAGATGTCACGGTGCGGCTCCGGCTTCTCCGGTTTCTCGAGATCTTCGGCCCAGACCCCCTGGAACTTGGGCGGGTCGACGTACTCGAGCCCCGAGATGTCGGCCTGGGTGATCAGCTCGTAGTGGAGGACGATCTCCTCGCCGACGTAGGCCGTCGTCCGGTCGGGGGTGACGAGGTACGCGACGAGCGCCTCTTGCCGGGGGCGGGCGTCTCGAGAGACACGAGGCGCCGGAAACGCGGCTCCGAACGGGCGCGGCATCGCGAAGGGATCCTCCTCACTGGGGGCGGCGCCGGAAGAGGCGCCCGCGGCCCGGCGCGGGGGGCCGATCTCTACCACGTACGGATGCCCTTTGACCGGTCTGTCTCCGACGTTCCAGGTGGTCTCGCCGATCTCCCCCTGTCCGGGGCTGATGGGCCTCAATAGCCACGTGAAACTGACCGTCTTCGTGACGTCCATGTTGATCATGGTGACCTGTGTCGACGAGCCGGGCCCGGCGAGCTCCTCGAGGTTCTTGAGGGGAAGGTGCGCGGGGGGGCGAATCTGCCCCTTCGAGCTGCGGAAAACATACGTCACCCGGATTTTCTCGCCGGTACCAGGCCTCGGCTGGTCGACGACCACGTCCGGGGGGAGGACCTCGTCGGTGGCCCTGGCCGGGAGGGAAACCAGCAGGGCGGCAGCGAACGCGAGGACGCCGGGTCGGATGAGCTCTCTCACCAGTCCCTCGCCACGCGACGCTGCTTCCGCTGCTCGGCCATCTTCCGTCTCTGCTCCTCGCGGTCGGCGTTCGTGATCGCCGCGAGCAGCTGATCGGCCTTTTCCTTGCTCATGTTCGCCTTGCTCCGGAACTCCCGGTCTTCCTTGGTCTGCCGCTCCTTCTCCTGCTCCTGCTTTTGCTGTTCCTCGTCCTTCTGAGCCTGTGAGTCTTCCTTCTCTTTATCCTTCTCTTTGCCGTTCTTGTCCTGCTTGTCCTGGCCCTTCTGCTTGTCCTTCTCGTCGTTCTGTTTCTGCTGGTCCTTCTTCTTCTGCTCTTCGGCCCGGCGAAGAGCGAGCTCGTAGTTCCAGGACGCGTCGGGGTCGCCGGGCGCGAGGCGCAAGGCCTCCCGGAAGGCCGCGGCCGAGCCGGCCCAGTCACCTCCCGAAAAGAGCGCTTTCCCCTCGTTGTAGGCGGCATCCCGCGCGACGTCGCGGCTGCCCGCCTTGCGGGCGCTCTCGAGCGAGGCGACCGCCTCCGGCATCTTCCCCGCACGCGAGAGGGCAGTTCCGAGGTTGAAGTCGGCGGTCGCTGCGGCCGGGGCGAGCTCTTTCTGCTTCGAGAAGTGCGCGACTGCCTGCTCGACCTTCCTCTCATCGAGGGCCTTGGCCCCCTTCTTCGCCTCGCCGCGAGCCGTCGTGAACGGCGGGTACGAGAGGATCCGCTGCCAGAACGTCCGTGTGGCGGCGGAGGCCGGTGCGGTCGCCGGCGTCGGCTCGCCGGCCGCGAAAAGGGGAGCCGGCCCGGACGAAAGGGCGATAGCGAGCATGAGGACCGAGGCCGCGACGGGGCCCACCGCGGACCCCTTGCGGCGACGAAGCGGCCAGGGGAACCGGATCGCGGGCCGGCCGACCAGGAGGAGCGCGGCGGCGACGACGCCGATCGCGAGCGGCAGCTGGTACCGCTCGGGCCGGTTTGTCAGAACGGCCTCGTCGAGGGGCCGGCGCGCGGCCCGGTCGATCTCCCGCGCCGCCCCGTCGAGGTCGGTCCTCCCGGGGGAGACCTTCGAGAAGCTCCCACCCGTCACCGCGGCGAGCTTCCGGAGGAGGTCGGCGTTGGCGTGGGAGAGGACCGGCGCCCCGCCGGCGTCGACCTTGTAGCCGGTCATCCTCCCGGCCACGTCGTACTCGGGGACCGGAGCCCCCTTCTCGGCCCCGACCAGGACCGTGTGGACGACGATCCCTTCCTTCTTCGCCTTCGCGGCCGCATCGTCCACGCCGCCCTCGAGGTCCTCGCCGTCTGAGATCACGACGCACTGCCGGCTGCCGGAGGGGCCGGCCGGGAAGAGCTCGGCGGCGGCCTGGATTCCGGCGGCCAGCGACGTCCCGGGAATCGTCCCGACGCCCGGCTCGAGGGCCTCCAGGAAGAGGGCAGCCGCAGCGGCGTCGAGGGTGAGAGGGACGAGGACCTGGGCGTCCCCCTCGCAGGCGACGAGGGCGACCCGGTCCTCGGGAAGCCTTGAGAGGAGCGAGAGCGCGGCCTGCCGGGCCAGGACGAACCGGGAGGGGGTGACGTCGGCCGCGCGCATCGACGCGGAGGTGTCGAGGACCACGACCACGTCGGTTCCCTTGCGGTGCGCCTCCTCTTTCTCGAACCCCCACCGGGGCCGGGCGAGGGCGATGCCGACGCCGAGGATCGCCGCTGCGACGAGGAGCGCGCGCGAGATCGCCCCGGCGCGCGACCGCATAAGGCCGCTCCGTGCCGCGAGAGCCGGAGAGACGAGGTCCGCCCGGCGCCGGGAAAGACGGGACGCCGCCAGGAGAAAGGCGGCCCCTCCCGCTGCGAGAAGGGTCAGCGTGGCTGCCAGGAACCAGGGGGAGGCGAAGGACTCGAGGAGCCGGCGCGTCATCGGGGCACCACCGGGAAGATGAACGCAGAAAGCAGGCCAGCTAGCGCGAGGCAGGCGGCGGAGGGGAAAAGGACCCCCGGGAAGATCTCCCGCCAGCGGGTGAACGTGGCCGTCTTGATCTCGCTCTTCTCCATCTGGTCGATCGCCGAGAAGATCTGCCGGAGGCCGGCGGCGTCGGTGGCCCGGAAGAAGCGGGCCCCGGTCTTGTCGGCCATCCGCTGGAGGAGAGCCTCGTCGACGTCCACCTTTGCGCGAACGCGCTGCTCGGTGATTCGGCCGGTGACCGGGTCCCTCATCTGGACCGGGATCTCCACCTCGGTATCTCCCGAGCCGACCCCGATCGTGTAGACCTTCACCCCGAGCGCCTTGGCGATGCCGGACGCCGTGTCGGGGTCGATCTCGCCGGCGTTGTTCCCGCCGTCAGTCACGAGGACCACGATCTTCGACTTCGCGCGGGACGGCTTCAGCCGAGCGAGGGCGTTCCCGAGCGCCATACCGATCGCGGTCCCGTCCCCCTGGTCGCCCAGCTTCAGAGCCTGCAGCTGCGTCAGGACCATCCCGCGGTCGGTCGTGAGCGGCGCGACGGTTCGCGACCGGCCGGCGAACGTCAGCAGGCCGATCCGATCGTTCGGGCGCCCCTCGATGAAGGACCTCACGGCCCCCTTGGCGACGAAGA
>CALFNC010000031.1 GCA_937902605.1 uncultured Acidobacteriota bacterium
GGGCCTTCTGGATCGTCCCGGAGTAGTCGACGTAGATCGACTTCCACTCGCTGAAGACGTCGAGCGCCGCCAGCCCGGCCTCGCGGTGGCCGTTCCCCGTCTGCTTGATCCCTCCGAAGGGAAGGTGCGTCTCGGCTCCGATCGTCGGGAGGTTGACATAGAAGATGCCGGCTTCGAGGTCCCGCATCGCCGTGAACGCCTTGTTGACGTCCTGCGTGAAGATCGCCGATGAAAGTCCGTAGTCACTGTCGTTAGCGACGTCGATCCCCTCCTCGAGAGAGCCGATCGGGATCACGGTCGTCACCGCGCCGAAGATCTCCTCACGGGCGATCCGCATGTTCCGGTGCGCGTCGGCGAAGACGGTCGGGGCGACGAACCAGCCCTTCTCGTGCGCCTTGCCGGTCAGCCGGCGTCCGCCCGCCACGACCTTCGCGCCCTCGGCCTTTCCGATCGAGATGTAGTCGAGGACAGTGTCGAGCTGGCTCTCGTTCACCGCAGGCCCCATTTCCATCTTCTCGTCCAGGCCGTTTCCCACCGTCAGGGCGCTCGCCCGCTCCGCTAGCATCGTCACGAACTTCCGGTAGACCTTCTTGTGGACGAGGAGACGGGACGAAGCCGTGCACCGCTGTCCGCTCGTGCCGAACGCCCCCCAGATGGCGCCATCCACGGCGAGCTCGAGGTTCGCGTCGTCGAGGACGATGATCGGGTTCTTCCCGCCCATCTCCAGGTGGACGTGCTTGAACGTCGGGGCGCACGCCTCGCTGATCGTCCGGCCCACCGACGTGGAGCCGGTGAACGAGATCACCTTGACGCGCGGGTCCTTGATCAGCGGCATCCCGACCTTGGAGCCTCTCCCGGTGACGACGTTGAAGACCCCCTTCGGGAGGCCCGCGTCCTCGAGAGCCTTGGCGAAGTTCACGACGGAATGGGGCGTGTCGGTGGCCGGCTTGATGACGACCGTGTTGCCGCACACGAGCGCCGCCGTGCTCTTCCACGCGGGGATCGCCATCGGGAAGTTCCAGGGAGTGATGAAGCCGCACACGCCGATCGGCGCACGGACGGACATCGCGAACTTGTTCGGGAGCTCGGACGGGGTGGTCTGCCCGTGGAGTCGGCGGCCTTCGCCTCCCATCAGGAAGGCCATGTCGATGGCTTCCTGAACGTCCCCGCGGGCTTCCTTGAGGACCTTCCCCATCTCGCGGGTCATCGCCCGGGCGTATTCCTCCTTGCGGTCCCGGAGGATCTCGCCGAGACGGTAGAGGATCTCTCCTCGCTGCGGTCCAGGCACCAGGCGCCAGCTCTTGTACGCCTCGGCAGCCGCGTCGACGGCGTCCTTCACATCGCGCTCGTCCGAATCGGCGAAGCGGCCGATCAGGTCGGTGATGTCGGCGGGGTTCCGGTTCTCCACCAAGCGGTTCGACCTGGCGGGCACCCACTGACCGTTGATGTAGTTCTTGTACACAGGGACGTTCGATTGCATCGGATTCCTTTCGCGCCGCCCTGCTACGCCGGTTTCGTGGCTGGCGGGGCCGTCTGCTCCTTCCCTCCTTCGGCCTGGGAGCTTTTCCCTCCTCCCATGTCGACGCTTCCCTTGAACTGGGCCCCGTCAGCGATCGAGATCTTCGGTGCCCGGATGTTCCCTTCGAGGGAGCCCGAGGCGAGGATCTCCACGCGGTCCGCGACGAGGTTTCCCACGACCTTCCCGGCCACGACGATGAACTGTGCTTTCACGTCGGCGTGGATCTGAGCCGACGGTCCGATCCGGATCGTCTTCGTCATCGAGATTTTCCCGTCGACCTTGCCTTCCACGAGGACGTCCTCGTCGCCCGAGAGCTCACCCTGGATCCGCACCTGAGGTCCGATCACGGCGTTCTTGGCCTCCCCGCGGGACGCGTCTCCCCTGCCTCCGGACCCCACCGGGGACGTGGCCTGGGCCGACCCGCCGTCTTTCTCCTGGAGCGCTTTGCTCTTTCCGAAAAGTGCCATGCGAAACCCTGAGATTATAGACGATCGCGAAACGCTCTCGTTCCGAAAAATCTCCGGAAATCTCGAGTGGACGGCCGTTCCTTCGCCTCCGGGTGTCTCGCCTTGCGTTGACCCCCATCCGGTCCCGATGCTACCGTGAGACAAATGCCCTCGAGGACAGGCGACGAATAGATGGACCTGACCGAACTGCTCAAGTTCGTGACCAAGAAGGAGGCGTCCGACCTCCATCTCAAGCCGGGCCGTCCGCCTCTCCTCCGGATCAACGGCCGGCTCGTCCCGCTGAAGACCGATCCGCTCCAGCCGAAGGATATCGAGGAGATGGTCCTCCCGATCCTCTCGCCGCTCCAGAAGGAGAAGCTGATGGCGAACTACGCCGTCGACATCGGCTACGGCGTGGCGGGGGTGGCCCGCTTTCGCGGAAATATTTTCCTGCAGCGCGGCAGCTGGACCGCGGTCTTCCGGAGGATCCCCTTCCTGATTCCGCCCCTCGACGAGCTCGGACTTCCTGAGGTCCTCAGGACCTTCATGGACCTCCCGGCGGGACTGGTCCTCGTCACGGGACCAACCGGGTCAGGGAAGTCGACGACACTCGCGTCGATCGTGAAGGGGATCACCGAGCAACATCCCATCCACATCGTGACGGTCGAGGACCCAATCGAGTATCTCTTCCAGGACAACCTCGCGTCCGTCTGCCAGCGCGAGATCGGCACCGACACCGTGTCGTTCCAGGAGGCCCTCCGCAACGCGCTGCGCCAGGACCCGGACGTGATCATGGTCGGCGAGATGCGCGACTGGGAGACGATGGCCACGGCCATCACCGCCGCCGAGACCGGGCACCTCGTCTTCTCGACCCTCCACACCAACAACGCGGCGCAGACGATCGACCGGATCATGGACTCGTGCCCACCGGCGATGGCGAACCAGGTCCGGCGCCAGATCTCCCTCGTCCTCAAGGCAATCATCTCGATGCAGCTGATCGAACGGATCGACGGGAAGGGGCGGATCCCGGTCGTCGAGATCCTCATCAACTCGCCGAAGATCCAGAAGCTGATCGAGACGGGCGAGACGAAGGACATCCTCGAGGAGATGGAGAACTCGGTCGCCTACTACAAGATGCAGTCGATGAACCAGTCGCTGATCGCGCTGCTGGTGAACGGCGCGATCGACCTAAAGCGGGCGATGGACCTGACCACCGACCCGGAGGACCTCTCGCTCAAGCTGAGGAAACTCTTCCCGTCCATCGAGGAAAAGTTCCGAGGAGGAATCATGGCCCCCACCGTCAACGACTTCTCGGCCATCACCGAGCTAATGGACATCAAGAGGCTCTACGAGGAGCAAGATGAGAAATGGAAGCTCCGCCTCCAGGAGAAGGACGACGCGATCCGGGGCATCGAGGCAGACATGCACGAGCGGGAACGGATGATCGAAGCGCGCGCGCAGCAAGCGGCGGATGCCGACGGGGAGGTTCTCCGGATGCGGCAGGAGATCGACAGGCTCAAGCAGGAGGCCGCCACCCGGATCACGCAGCTGAACGAGCGGATCAAGGAGCTTAACCAGCGGCTCATGGGGACGTCCGGCGCCACCCCGATCCCGCCCTCCCCTCCGCCGTCCGGCTTCTTCAAGCGCTGAGGCGCACTCGGCAGAGCGAGGACCGGTCCTGCATGACGCGCCTCACCTCGCGTACTGCCCTGGCGGGCCTCGCGGTCCTGCTCATCGTTTGCGTCATCGCCTTCTGGGTCGGCTTCGGTCGCCTTCGGTCGACCGTTTCGACGGCCACCGACCCGGCGCGGACGGCCGAGGGTCGGGCACGTCCCCTCACTTTTTCGGCGATCGGTCACGCGAGAGTCCCTATCGACCTTCTCTCCGACCGGTCGCTTCTTTCGGTCGCTGCCGCGGGCGGCGAG
>CALFNC010000032.1 GCA_937902605.1 uncultured Acidobacteriota bacterium
GGTCTCGCCCAGTTCCGAGTCTTGTTCCCCGGGTGCGCTCACATCGTCTCCTGCTGCCCTAGAACGGTCCAAAGTGCGCCTTCGCCATCCCGCTGATCGCGAACGCGAGCATCATCCCACCCGTTGCAAGAAAGGTGATGGTTCTCATTAGGTCCGCGACAGGGCTCCGAGCCGATGTGACACAAGCCACACGGCCCAGACCCCCGAGACCTCCGAATTCAGAACCGTCTCCACGCCGCGCGCGGCTCGTGACGAGGCGGGAGCGCCAGCGGCAGGAGACCCGAGATCATCGCGAGGGGCGGGGCGAGGTACCGGGCGATGGGGAGGACCGCGAACGACATGGCCCAGAAGAGGGCGAGGATGGCGCCGGCGGCAGCGAAGGTGGTCCTCGTCCCGGTGCCTGCGGGCGCAGCGCGCATCGCCAGCAGGTAGAGGCCGAGGACGGCGAAGTTCACGACGGCGACGGACCTCTCGTGCCGGCCGCTGTCGGTTCCCCAGAGAGGCCGGAGCAGCTTCCACCCGAGAAGACGCGCCAGCTCGGCGGGTTGGCCGGTCGCCTGGCGACGAGCTTCCCGCGCGAGGGCGGCGAAAGACGGATATTCCCCAAGCGCCCGGAATCCCTCCATCGCGGCCCGGGTCTCCGGAGAGATCGGCGTGACGGACCGGTACCCTTTGTCCCTCACGGCCCACGTCAGGCCGTCGATCACGCTGTAGCGTCCGACTTTGCCGAGGAAGACGAACTCGCCGGTCTGACGGGTCGCCCAGACTTCCCAGGGCGCGAGTGCCAGGACCCAGCCGGCGAGAACGAGGACGGCGGCCTGGGTACGTGCGGAGCGGCCGCGGTCCGGCGCCCCCGGAAGGAACGCGAGGAGCGCGAGCAGGCCGCCGAGGAGGGCGGCGGTCGGACGAACGAGGGCGGTCCCTCCCGCGAGGGCACCCGCGGCCAGGCAGAGCCAGGGGCGGAACGGCCCCGACCGGAGGGCCGCGCGCCATGCTGCGAACGAGGCGATGAGGAGGACCACAAAGGGGACCTCGCTGAGGGGCTGCGCCGTCAGCCAGAGGAGGGGCGGATAGGCGCTCCATAGGACAGCGCCGGCGACCCCCCGTCGCGGACCGGCGGCGCCCGCCAGCGACGAGACCAGCGCGCCGCCGACAGCCACGCAGAGGAGGTTGAGTCCACGCACGGCCCCCGCTTCGGTCATGCCCAACCGATCCCCGACGGCGAACGAGGCGGCCACGAGGAGCGGATACCCGGGCGGGTAAGTCACCACCGAGTCCCCGAGGTTCTGGGGCACGTAGCCCCGGCCGTCGGCCAGGGAGCGGCCCATAGGCCGGTAGAAACGGGGCCAGTCGCTCGTCGGGATCGGCGGGGGTGGCGCCGGAAGGACCATCCAGCCGACCACGGTCACGGCGACGGCGGCAATGGCCCCGGCGAGCGGGACGAGGCGGCTCATGTCATTCCGGCTCATGGGGCGCAGGATCGCCTCCTACTCGCGCCGCCTCGTGCGCTGCGCCTCGGGGATCAGCGGGAGGGCTTCGGGGAGGTCGGCCACCGCGTAGACGAGGGCGGCCATGGCCGCCGTCGCCTGGTCCAGAGTCTTCCTGTCGACCTTGTCGAGCGTGTCGTTCGCGGTGTGGTGGAAGTCGAAGTAGGCCGAGGAATCCTGCACCAGGCCGAAGAGCGGGACTCCAAACTTCAGAAGGGGCGAGACGTCGGCCCCGCCGGCACCGCCGTTCCGGACCAGCGTCGCCTTCAGCGGCTCCAGGAGCCGCGCGATCTCCGCCACGACCGCCGCGGCGTCGGGTCCCGCGTTCCAGGAGCATCCGGTGGACGCCCCCGCTCCGCTGTCCGCCTCGAAGGCGGCCGCGTGCCTCGGCAGCTCGACCTCGTGCGCCGACGCGTACGTCCGCCCGCCCGCCAGGCCGTTCTCCTCGTTCGCGAAGAGGACGACGCGGACCGTCCTCCGGGGCCGCCGGGGAGAGGCGCCGATCAGCCGCGCGGCTTCGATGGCGATGCCGCACCCCGCCCCATCGTCAATGGCGCCGGTCCCGAGGTCCCACGAGTCGAGGTGGCCCGAGACGACGACGACCTCATCCGGCCGCTCGCGGCCTCGGACCTCGCCGACCACGTTGGCCGAGACGGCGTCCGGGCGATCGCCGCAGTCGAGCGTGAACCGGACGCGCACCGGCTTCCCGCGCGCGATGAGTCTGGAGAGAAGGTCGGCGTCTGGGATCGACACCGCGGCCGCAGGGACCTTCGGCACCCCCGCCTCGTACCCCATCGCCCCGGTGTGCGGCAGGCGGTTCGAGTCGGTCCCGACCGACCGGATCAGAACGCCCACGGCGCCCGCAGCCGCGGCCCGGGACGCTCCCCGCCCGCGGATCGGCACGACGGCGCCGTACCCGTTCATCCCGCCGTCGCGGTCCATTTTCCGGTTGAAGAAGACGATCTTCCCCCGGCACGCGTCGGGCGACGCCTTCACAAGGACCTCGAGCGCCTCGAGCGATTCCACCTCGACGACCTCCGCCTCCAGCCCCTCTTTCGGCGTCCCGACGCTCCCGCCGAGCGCGGCCAGCGCGAGCGGTTGGGGATACGGCGCGACGACCTTCCCCGACTCGGCTACCCGCTCCCAGACCTTCACCGGAACCGGCTCGAGACGGACATTCACGAAGCCGAGCGACTCGAGAAGCGCCTTCCCCCAGGGCCCGGCCGCCCGGTCGCCGGCCGACCCAGCCAGCCGCCGCCCCACCTAGATC
>CALFNC010000033.1 GCA_937902605.1 uncultured Acidobacteriota bacterium
GGGACCCGGCAGCATCGCGGCGAGCCAGGCCGCCTGGGCCGGGCCGAGGCTCCGGCAGGGGATCCCGAAGTAGTGCCGCGCCGCCGCCTCGCACCCGTAGACCGTCTCCCCCCACTCAACCGCCGAGAGGTAGTGCTCGAGGATCCGCTTCTTCGGGAGAAGCAGCTCCATCGCCGAGGCGATCGCCGCCTCGCGCGCCTTTCTCAGGACGCTCCGGTCCGGCGAGAGGTAGAGGTTCTTGGCGAGCTGCTGCGTGATGGTGGAGGCGCCCCGGACCTTGGGGCGTTTGCGCCCCAGCTGGGCACGGTTGTACTCCCGAGCTTCCTGGACCGCGTCCCAGTCGATGCCGTGGTGGAGGTAGAAGCGGCTGTCCTCGGCCGCCAGGACGGCGCGGACGAGCGATGGGGAGACGGCGGCGAGGGGCACGGGGGTCCGGGCCACGGCGTCCGGCTTGCCGGCTGCCCGGAGCTTCGCCTTTCGAAGCTCGATGAACGCGGTCGTCCGGGGCGGGCGAAAGCGGAGGAGGACGATCGAAGGAAGGGGGACGAAGACGACCGTCCCCCACACGACCAGGGCCAGGACCGCGAGCGCGGCCCACCTCAGGTATTTACGCAAGGACCTCGATGAGGGCCGCCCGGAGCCGCTGGACGCCGGTCGCCACGTCGTCCTTCGTCAGCGTCAGCGGTGGCCGGAGCCGGATGGCCCGCTCGCCCGAGGCGAGGCCCATCACGTTGTGCTTCTGGAGCCATGTGGAGAGGACCTTCCCGCGCGTGGTGCCGTCCGGAAGGTCGAAGGCGATGAAGAGGCCGCGACCCCGGACGTTCGTCATCTTCCCGGGGAACTCGGCCGCCAGCTCGACCAGCCTTTTTTGCAGGAAGTCGCCGGTCGTGCGGGCGTTCTCGATCAGCTTCTCCTCCTCGATCACTTCGAGGATCTTCCGGCATCGCACCATGTCCACGAGGTTTCCGCCCCAGGTGGAGTTGATGCGGGACGAGACGGTGAAGACGTTGTCGGGCTCGTCCATGACGCGGTCGTTCGACGCGAACCCGCAGACCTGCGTCTTCTTCCCGTACGAGAACATGTCCGGGACCACGCCCATGTGCTCGTAGCCCCACATCGTGCCCGTCAGCCCCATCCCGGTTTGCACCTCGTCGATCAGGAAGAGCATCTCGTTCTCGTCGCACAGGGACCGGAGCTCCCGGAAGAACTCGGGCCGGAAGTGGTTGTCCCCGCCCTCCCCCTGGATCGGCTCGATGATCAGGGCGGCCACGTCGTCCCGGTGGTCGGCGAGAGCCTGCTTGATCTGGGCGACGGCGAGCCGCTCGACGATCCGGACCTGCTCGACGACCTCCGGCGTGACCGGGAACGTCAGCTTCGGGTTGACGATGCGCGGCCACGCGAACTTCGGGAAGTACATCGTCTTCCGGGGGTCTGCCGTGTTGGTGAGCGAGAGGGTGTACCCGCTCCGCCCGTGGAAGGCCTGCTCGAAGTGGATGACCTGCGTCCCGACCTCGCGGCGGTATCCCTTCCGGAAGTTCTTGCGGACCTTCCAGTCGAAGGCAGCCTTGAGCTGGTTCTCGTTCGCGAGGGCTCCCCCCTCCACGAAGAACAGGTGCTTCTGGTGCGATGGGGGGATCGCCAAGCGGCAGAAGGTCTCCACGAATTCGGCCAGCTCTTGCGTGTAGATGTCACTGTTGGCCGGCTTCGTGACGGCGGCCCACTGGAGCTCCTCGAGGAACACCGGGTCGAGGAGCTTGGGGTGGTTGTAACCGATAGGACAAGTGGCGAAATGGGAGAAAAAGTCGAGGACCTCGACCTCGTGGAGGGAATCCCAAACGTAGCTCCCCTTGGAGCGCCTGAGGTCCATCACGACGTGGTAGCCGTCGACGAGGAGGTGCTTCTTCAGGAAGTCGAGGACGCTCTTCGGCTCCACACGGATTCGCTGACGGGGGGTGGGCGGCATGAATCCTCCGGGCCGCGGGGCGTACATCGATGATCCGACGGCCTCCGGGCAGGCCCGATGATACCAGGGGGTAGGCGCCTCCGCCGTGGCGAAACGGAGGGATAATCGACGCGGAGGTGGCCAGGGAGGGGGGGCTGGTCAAGGCACAAGTCTCCGGCGGAGCGCCGCCGGGAAAGGAGCCATCCAGATGCTGGTGGACAAAAGGGCGGATCTTGCAGGACCCGGGATCGGAAACTACGAGGAGATCGAGCGCGTTTTGCCGACCGACTACCGTTCGCTGCTGACGCCGAAGGAGACTCAACGGGCGATCATGGCGGCCAAGGAGTTCATCGAGGACGGACTGTGCCGCGAGCTGGGCTTGATGATGGTGACCGTCCCGCTCATCGTGGAGGCCGACAGCGGCGTCAACGATGACCTCGACCGGGACGGCTCGAGGACCCCGATCCAGTTCCACATCGCAAACGACCGGAACGTCCACCCCGTCGAGGCACAGGTCGTCCAGGCCGCCACGAAGTGGAAGAGGCTCGCGCTGAAGCAGTTCGGCATGGCGCCAGGCGAGGGACTGTGCACCGACATGCGCGCGATCCGAAAGGACTACTTCCTGGATCACGACCACAGCGCCTACGTCGACCAGTGGGACTGGGAGCGGACGATCACGGCGGCGAATCGGAACCTGGCCTTCCTGACGGAGGTAGTCCAGAACATCTGGAAGGTGATCAAGGGGGCGGAGCGGCACGTCCAGCAGCTTTTCCCGAAGCTGAAGGACCCGAAGATTCCCGATCTTCCGGACGAGCTGACGTTCCTCCACGCAGAGGACATCCTGGACATGTTCCCGGACCTGCCGCGCAAGCAGCGCGAGACCGAGATCCTCCAGCGCTACCCGGGCGTCTTCATCTACGGGATCGGGTGGACGCTGAAGGACGGGTATCCGCACGAGATGCGCGCCCCCGATTATGACGACTGGGTCACGGAGACGACCGCCGTCGACGGGCGGCCGATGCATGGTCTGAACGGCGACATCCTGGTGTGGAATCCGGTCACGAAGCGTCGGCACGAGCTGTCGTCGATGGGGATTCGCGTCAACGCCGAGACCCTCCGCCGGCAGCTGGAGATCACCGGCCAGCTCGACTTCCTGAAGTTCCCCTACCACCGCGCGATCGTCGCCGGCGACGTGCCGCTCTCGATCGGCGGCGGGATCGGTCAGTCGCGGACCTATATGGCGCTCCTGAAGAAGGCGCACCTGGGGGAGGTTAGCGTCACGGTGTGGCCGAAGATCCTCAAGGAGATCTGCGCGAAGAAGAACATCTTCGTCCTCGAGTAGGGGGGCGGCGGACTTCTGCGGGAGTCCTCAGGACTTGAGGATGACCGTCGCGGAGATGGTCCCGAGCGGCACGTCGGGGGCGGCCACGACACAGTTCTTGCCGGCGAGCTTCGCCATGTAGAGCGCGGCGTCCGCCTTTTTGAGGAGCTGGTTCTTCTGCTCGTTCGGCGGCCGGTCCAGAGCGCAGTCGTGCCGGTAGGTCGACACGCCGATCGAGATGGTGATGACGCCTTTCAAGTTGAGGCCAGGCTCGCCGGGCCCGATGCTGATCGGCAGGAAGGTCCACTCCTCGACCGCCTGCCGGATCCTCTCGGCGACGTCGAGGGCCCTCGTCAGGTCGGTGTCGAGGAGGATGATCGTGAACTCGTCCCCGCCATAGCGGCACGGAAGGTACATGAGGTCCGCGACGTTCCGCTGGAGAATGAAGGCGAGCTCCCTTAGGACCTGGCTTCCGGCCAGGTGCCCGTGCTCGTCGTTGACCGACTTGAGATGGTCGCAGTCGAGGAACAGAAGGGCGAGGTCGCCCGCCGGGTGAACCGAGAGCTTCACGATCTCCTGAAGCAGCCTCTTGTGGAAATAACGGTCGTTGAAGAGCGACGTCAGCGAGTCGCGGCGGGCGACTTCGCGGGCCCGCCGCTCGTCGAGCAGGTTCTGAAGAGCCATGGAGAGCGTGTCGCCGAACAGCTCCAGGACGCGCTCGTCGCGGGCGTCGAAGCCGTGCCCGGTTTTCTCGTTGATCAGGACGAGCGAGCCGCAGACGTGGTTCTCGATGACGATGGGGACCGCGAGCGCCTGCGCGACAGGTCTGTGGAGGAGCGGGTCGAGCTCGCGCGAGAGGGCGTTCGCCCCGCCGATGTGGTTGACGCACGTCCGCTCCCCGCGCGCGTAGACGAAGCCGGCCAGCCCCTCCACCGGCCGGACTTTCTTTCCCAGGAAGACCTCTCCCGCGATCCCGGCCGCGACGACGATGGTCAGATCGTTCTTGGACCGGTCGTCTTCCTTCGCGAACGGGTCGTCGAGGAGGAGAAGGCTCGCTTCCGCGGGGACGAAGTCGAGCGACCGCCTGACGAGCGTCAGCAGGAAGTGGTCCGGGGCCGTCCCGCTGGTCTCGTCGAGAAGGCGGTGCCGTTCCAGGAACCGCGCGAGCGACTTCGACGCGAGGACCTTCGCCGGAACGATCACGTCGCGAATCATATCGTCCGGTCTCCCAGGGGCGGCCGGTCGCGGGTTCTCCGATTCGCCTCAGCCGAGCTGGCGAAAAACCTTGGCCGCCTGCTTCCGGGCCTCGTCGATTTCGTTCCCGTACTCGCCGAGCTGCGGGGCGAACCGGAGGAAGTCGAGCTCGGAGAGGAGGAGCCGAACGCCTTCGCGGACGTCAGCGGAGACGCCCGCCGACTCGAGAGCCTCGAGGATCGCAGAGGCCGGCGCGGTCTCGGGGATCCCCCAGCGACGTTGGAGGAGGACCCGGAGGGCTCGCTCGATCCGGCCCGCCGCACGCTCCTTCGGCTCGTCAGAACCGCCCCGCAGCACATCGGCGATCTCCCCGCGGGAACGGAGCCGCTTCCGGACGGCGACGACGGTCCCCCCGGCGACGATGAGACCGACGGGAATCCCGAGCAAGACCCAGAGCGGGAGCGTCACCGTCCCGCTCTTGAAGTCGACGGTGTGGGTGGACGGCGCGATTGCCGGTGAGGTGGCCTGGACCGCGGCGGAGGCAGGAAGGGCCGGATGAGCCGCCGGAGGGGCGGGCTCGGCGGCGGGGGCGGTCTCGGCCGCGCCTCCCTTCG
>CALFNC010000034.1 GCA_937902605.1 uncultured Acidobacteriota bacterium
GACGTGTGCTCTTCCGATCTCTTGTTCGTCGTCCCGAGGATCGTCCCCACGTCGTCGGTGATGCCGTGGACGGTTTCGCGCGACAGGGAAATCAGCCCGCCTTCCGGGTACTGCTCGGGCATCAGAAGCCCGTTGTAGCCGTCGCGAATGCCGACACAGTGCCAGCCCCTGTTCAGAGAGGAGAGGACGGCGGCGCGGATGACGGCGTTGAGGCCGGGAGCGTCGCCGCCGCCGGTCGAGATCGCGATCCGCTGGATCCTCGTCGAGCTGGTCATCGCTCTCCTCCTCCGCCCGGCGTCCCGTTGAGATCTCGAGGCGGGAAGCCGAGCTTCCCTCCGATCTTAGGCCCGTCGGCCTCCCAGAAAGCCTCGCGACGGATCCGTCAGAATCAGGGGTGATGTCCGGTCCGGAGCGGCTCGTCCCTCTTCCCCTCGTTTTCGGTGTTGGGCTTTTCGTCGTCCTGGCGGCCCCGCTCGCGGCGCAGCCGACTGTTCTCGTCGTCGAGGACCAGCGAGGTCCCGCGGCGCCGAGGAGCGCCCTCGCGGACGAGCACCCTTGGATGCCCGACGTCATGACGCTCGTCGGCCTCATCGAGCCAGGCCCGCCGATCCGTGTCCTCCTCGTCCCGGAGTCGTCGCCGCTCGCCCAGGGAGTTCCCACCTGGGTCGCCGGCTTCGCCGAGGGCTCGTCGACCGTCGTCCTCCTTCCACAGCGGACCCCCGTCTACCCGGACGGCGGGTTGGAAGAGGTCCTGGCGCACGAGGTGGCGCACGTCCTGATCGCCCGAGCGAGCGGCGGACGCCCGGTCCCGCGCTGGTTCCACGAAGGGATCGCGATGGTTGCCGGGCGCTCCTGGGGCCTCCAGGACCGGACCCGGCTCGCCCTGGACCTTCTCTGGGGCGCCAAGGTTCCGCTCCATCGTCTCGACGACCTTTTCCATGGGGACGAGGCGGGCGTCCGGAGGGCGTACGCGCTGGCCGGGGCCCTGGTCCAGGATCTCCTGGAGCGATACGGCCCTGGACTCCCGCGCGCGCTGCTATCCCGCATGGCGCGTGGCGAACGGTTTGAGGAGGCCCTCAGGCAGACGACCGGGGCGACGCTCTTCGACGTCGACGAGATCTTCCTCGCCCGCCAGACTCTCCTCAGGCGCTGGTTCCCGGTCGTCACCAGCGGGGCCGCCCTCTGGTTCGGGATCACCGTGATGGCGATGGTGGCGGCATGGAAGCGCCGTCGGCGGCGCCGCGAACAGCTGGCGCAGATGGCCGCCGAGGAAGAGGCCGCGGCGCGAGCGGCGGCGCGGGCCGCGGAGGAGATCGTCGCCCTGGACGCGAGAGATCACGACGAATGGCCGGTGAACTGACGGTGAGGGCGCCGCGCCCCGATACCGCCGGAGTCGTTTATCCGCACGGACGGGACGTCAGTCCACCCGCGTCCGGCGAGCGAAGGCCGATGGGGAACGAGCCGGACGAAGACGGCCGGGGGGCCGGCGGGTAGGATGGAGGCCGAGGTGAGCGCATGGACCTGAAGAGGCTCCTCGTCGTGGCCGCGCTGATGGCGGTCGGCTACTACTTCTGGACCCATCGGGCTCCGGCCCCGGCTCCGGCCTCGGCGCCCTCGGAGAACTCGGCGGCGTCATGGGACGGCACGAGCTGTGTCCGCCTCGCCGAGGCGGCGAACGTCGCTCTGGGGGACGCCTCGCGTCTCCTCCTCCACCTCCCAGTCGACCAGGCGAGCTGGCGGGACGCGGAGGGCCGCGTCCAGTCGGCGCTCGGGAGCGCTGAGTCGGCCTGCGGTGGGGCCGCCTCCGAGAGGGACCGCGCGGTGGCGGATGAGGTGCGCGCCGCCCTCGCCACGATGAGGACACTCCTCGGGGAGCTCTCCGCCGGGGCGGCGGGTGGCGGCGGCGCGACCGCCATCGTCCAGCGCCAGGAGGAGATCGACCGGCACCTCGACGGGGCGAGGAGCCACCTAAGGTCGTGAGGCCCGCGCCAGCGCTAACGCTGAGCCGCTCGCGGGGGAGCGACGCAGCGTCGCCTCCGGGCGTTCGAGCTGGACCGGTCGCGGGCCGAGGAGATGATCGGCGCGCTCCAAGGTGGCGTCACGTTCGTTGAAGGGACGTACGGTTTCCACGACGCGGCTGGCGCCCCGCTCCGCTTCGCCGGGCTCGACGCGAAGGGGAACCCGGAGACCGACCCGCGCCCCCGAAGGCACCCTCTCGGAAGCCCCGGAAAGCCCCTGGCTAACAGGCTTGAACGACAGCCGGAGGGAGGTGAGGACTACCTTATGACCTCATCTCATTGGCAAGAGAACGGTCCATCGCGGATCAGCTGGAATGGCGTTCCGAGCTCGTTGATGTAGGTCTTCGTTAGCCCGGTTAGCGTATCGACCACCGTCAGCGTGACCTCGACGTCGGTCAGGCCGCCGGAATAGATTGCGTCGTTGTTGGACCCGCCCCCACAGAAGCTGACCATCTTCGTCACGACCTCGACGTTCTTCGCGTCGAAGAACCAGAACGTTCCCGCGTCGGACGTCAGGGAGACCGCCTGCCCCATGCCAGTGTTGCCACCATAGTCCCGATACGCCGCCCGGACCTGGAAACGCCCGTTCAGCAGACAGATCGTCGTCGGGTCGGCCACGCAGGTCGCGCTGACGATGGGACCCGGATCAGCCCATGTCGTCGTCTCGACGATCCGGTCGCGAGCGGCGGTTGCAATCGAATGCTCTAGCGGCGGCGTTACGCCAGCCGGGCAGCCGAATGGGCCGTCCCGGACCAACGAGAATCCTGTCCCGAGCGGGTTGTGGTAGTCCTTGGTCGTTCCGGTCCGCGTGTCGGTCACGTGCAGCGTCACGTCCAGGTCGGTCAAGCCGCCGGCGTAGACCGCGACGTTATCCGACCCGCTCCCGCAGAAACTGACCATCTTCGCCACCACCTCGACGTTGGAGGCGCTCGAGAACCAGAAGTAGCCCGCGTCCGGGGTCAGGTAGACCGCCGTCCCCTGTCCGTGTCCTCCGCCGTAGTCGCCCCAGTCGACCGCCACCTGGAACCGGCCCCCGAGGAGGCAGAGATTGTTGTTGTCCGGTGCGCAGGATGTCGATCCTCCGGCAGGGTTTGCATACACCCAAAGGTCGTTCAGGTCCCCAAGCCCGCTCGCCGCGTTGCCGTTTCCCCCGAAGAGCCAGAGGTTTCCTGTGGCGTCGACCCAGGAGACGGAACGGTACCGCGCGCCGGGAATATTCCCCGGAGCCGCTACCCCCTCCGTCCCGTACGTGCCGGCCTGTCCCCCCTGATTCGACCCGCTGACCCAGGTCCACTGCCCGCTCGCAATGTTGAACTTCCAGAGGTCGTTCAGGTATTCAGGCCCGCTCGCCACAAAGCCTTCCCCCCCGAAGAGCCAGAGGTTTCCGCTGGAGTCGATCCAGGAGACGGAGGTGGACCGCGCCCCCGGGAAGTTCGCCGGATCCGGTACCCCCTTCGTCCCGTACGTGCCGGCCTGGTCCGTCACACTCGACCCGCTGACCCAGGTCCACTGCCCGCTCGCAATGTTCCACTTCCAGAGGTCGTTCAGATACCCCATTCCCCTCGCCGCGTACCCTCCGAAGAGCCAAAGGTTCCCGGTGGAGTCGGTCCAGGAGACGGATTTCTCCCGTGCCCCTGGGACGTTCTCGCGAGCCGCCAGCCCCTTCGTCCCGTACGTGCCGACCTGATCCGCATGAGTCGACCCGCTGACCCAGGTCCACTTCCCGCCCGCAATGCTCCACTTCCAGAGGTCGTTCAGTTCCGACGAATAGAATCCTCCCCCGAAGAGCCAGAGGTTCCCGGTGGAGTCGGTCCAGGAGACGGAATGGTGCCGCGCCCCGGGGGCGTTCCCAGGTGCCGCTATCCCCTTCGTCCCGTAGGTGCCTGCCTGACTCTTCAGATTCGACCCGCTGACCCAGGTCCACTGCCCGCTCGAGATATCCCACTTCCAAAGATCGTTTAGATATCCTGAAACGCTCGTCCCGTACCCCCCGAAGAGCCAGAGGTTCCCGCTGGAGTCGGTCCAGGAAATGGCGCCTTGTCGTGCCCCTGGGATGTTCCCGGGAGCCGCTACTCCCTTCATCCCGTACACGCCGCCCTGGCCGGGTTGATTGGACCCGCTGACCCAGGTCCATTGCCCTGGGACGAGACCCTGCGGCGACAGGCTCTTCCCGTTCTGAGCCGTGTCAGATAGCCCCTGCTCCACACACCCGGCCAGCGTGCCGAGCGAAGAGTCATCGAGTGACGCCGAGAGTGCCATGAGCGCGCCACCGAGTAGCGCGGGAACTGCCAGCCATGTCGCGACGGCATGGTAGGGACGGCTGTCGCCCTCCCCCACGGCGCATGAACCATGTTCTCGAAGAGCTTCCCGAAGAACGCCAGGCCTCGTGTCATCTCACTCCTCCACCATTCACCCGCACCCGGAAAAGCTTGCCCTCACCGCGAGTCTATGTTCAGACGGCAGGTCATAGCAAAGCGGAATGGCCGGCGCGCATGAGCGAATCAAGGGCGTTGACGTTCGCCGGCGCGGGAGATTCTAGTCCCTCGCCACCCTCGCCTTCTTCTTCCCGCCCTTCTTCCCCTTCTCGATCCTCGTGAACAGCTCCTCGAACTCCAGGGAGAGCTTGTGGGACGGGTCGAGGACGACGAGAGGCTTGGCGGCGTGGTGCGACTCGCGGACCTTCACCGACGAGGAGATGAACGGCTCGAGGATGGGGAGCCCCTCCGCGATCAGCTCGTCGACGAGCTGCTGCGGGAGGTTCGCCCGGGACTGGAACTGGTTCACGACGATCCCGGCCACCTGGAGGCGCGGGTTATGGTCCTCCCGGACCTCCCGGAGGCTCTCGAGGAGCGTGTAGAGGGCTTGGCGCGAGAAGTCGTCGCAGTCGAAGGGGATCAGGCAGCGGTCGGCGGCGATCAGCGCCGAGAGGGTGAAGAACCCGAACGCGGGGGGGGTGTCGAGGTAGACCGCCTCGTAGCCGTCCAGCTCCGCGAGCGCTTTGCGCAGCTTCCCGATCTTGTGCTTGGCCTCGAGCTTTCCGTGGAGCGTCTCGAGCAGCGGGCTCGATGGGAGGATGTCGACGTTCTCGACGGGCGTTGGGTGAATCATCTCGCGCAGCTCGCGCTTGAACAGTCCGAGGCCGAGCATCTCCTCGAAAAACGTCCCGAGGTGGGGGTCGACGTTAGCCGCCGCCTCCCGCCCGAGCAGGTACTGCGACGAGTTTCCCTGGGGGTCCAGGTCGACGACCAGCGTCTTCCGCCCCCGCCTCCCCGAGATCGCCGCCAGGTTGCAGACGATCGTGGACTTGCCGACTCCGCCCTTCTGGTTGAAGACGACCCACTTCATCGCGCGACCCCCTTCTCTCCTCTGCCCGAGATGGAGATTCTGTACTCCGTCCCGTCGAAAACGAAACGCTTCGCCACGGAGAAGTCCTCGGCCTTCCCGTCTCGCCCGGCCCGGCTGCCCGAGGTGGTGATCTCGACGTCGAACCAGTCGGCGTTCGCGCCGGGAACGTAGCTCACCTCCGAGTCGAAGGCGTAGCAGGTGTCCTGATCCACGTCGCAGGCCCCACCGCTTCGGGCCGATCTGGACCAGACGGCCGTCCGGCGGCTTCCCGAACGACCCTATCCGGGCGATCTCGGGGGTCCGCACCGCCGCCTTCCAGCCGCCCGGGACCTTCTCGAACAACGCGCCGCCGATCGTCGGCGCCTGGCCGTGGGAGTCCCATCCCTCCGGGTTGGCCGCAGTAATCAGAAGGACTCTCTCGGGCGCGGTGTCGGGGATCTCGTAGGCCCCTTCGACTGTCACGAGGGTGGGGGGGACGTCCGCCGGCTTCTGGACCGAGCACTCCCTCGCCTCATCCCAGTTCCCGTACAGGAAGGCCAATGCCGAGAGTGGGGCCAGGACGGTCAGGACGGTCAGGATTA
Organism: uncultured Acidobacteriota bacterium; assembly: GCA_937902605.1. Taxonomy (GTDB): domain Bacteria; phylum Acidobacteriota; class Thermoanaerobaculia; order UBA5066; family UBA5066; genus CAIMWE01. Next base: position 5,945 of record CALFNC010000034.1, read on the forward strand.
GGAGCGCGGGTCTCATGGCCGTCCATTCTCGCGCGGCGCCTCGATGTCGAACGGGAGGGCCGTCGCCGCGTTCTTGCCACGGCTTTTCGAGAGGTACATGGCCTCGTCGGCGGTCTGGAGAAGGCGCATCCCCGCGCGGAGAGGCGGCTCTTCGGGCTGGCGGTCCTGCCGGGGCTCCAGGGTGGAGACGCCGAGGCTGGCCGTGACGATCCCGCCGAGGTG
>CALFNC010000035.1 GCA_937902605.1 uncultured Acidobacteriota bacterium
ATCCCGCCGTCGGCGACGAGGGGAACCTTCGACTTGCCGCGGCCCGCGACGGCCTCGCGGATCGCGTAGATCTGCGGAACTCCCACTCCGGTGACGACCCGCGTCGTGCAGATCGACCCGGGACCGATGCCGATCTTGACCGCGTCGGCCCCCCTCCGGATCAGGTCCCGCGTCCCCTCCTTCGTGGCCACGTTGCCGGCCATCACGGGCGTGGAGGGGAATTTCTTTTTCAGCTTCGTCAGAGCGTCGAGGACGCGCTCGCTGTGACCGTGGGACGAGTCGAGGCAAAGGATGTCGACCTTCGCCTGGATCAGCTCGCGGGCCCGCTCGAGGAGGTCGTTCCCGGCGCCGACCGCCGCGCCGACGCGGAGCCTCCCGAGCGAGTCCTTCGAGGCGTTCGGGTACTTGATCTGCTTCTGGATGTCCTTGACCGTGATCAGCCCCTTCAGCTTCCCATTCCGGTCGACAACGAGGAGCTTCTCGATCCGGTGCCTATGGAGGAGTTCCTTGGCCTGCTCGAGCGTCGTCCCCTGCGGGCAGGTGACGAGGTTCTCTTTCGTCATCCGCGCGGAGATGGGGAGGTCCATGCGGGTCTCGAATCGGAGGTCCCGGTTGGTCAGGATGCCGACCAGCTGTCCCCCGGCGTCCACGACGGGGACGCCCGAGATCCGGAAGGTCGCCATGACCTCCAGGGCCTCGGAGATCTTCTGGTCGGGCCGGCATGTGACCGGATCGACGATCATCCCGCTCTCTGAGCGCTTCACCTTGTCGACCTCGGCGGCCTGCTCCTCCACTCCCAGGTTCTTGTGGAAGACGCCTATCCCGCCGTTCTGGGCCATGGCGATCGCCAGGCGGGATTCGGTGACGGTGTCCATCGCCGCCGAGAGGACGGGGATGTTCAGCCCGATCGCCTCGGTGAGGCGGGTCCTAAGGTCGGTCTCGGCCGGGTGGACCTTCGAAACTGCCGGGATCAGGAGGACATCGTCGAACGTCAGGGCGACCGGATAGGTCTCGTCATTCCCCATGCTTGACTCCATGACACTTCTTATACTTCTTGCCGGACCCGCACGGGCACGGGTCGTTGCGCCCCACCTTCGGACCGCCGCTCCGGACGGTGTCGACGCGGAAGTCGCCGCCGGCGGTCGGGTCGTAGGCGCCCTGATACGAGAGGTTGCGGTCCTCTCCCTTGCGAGATTTGGCCGCGAGCTCGGCGGCCGCGCGCCGGCTCGCCTGACTTCCGGTTGTGGCGCGATCGATCGCGTCCATCGCAGCCAGGGCGTCGCCTTGCGGCGGTTCGTCGGCCGGGGGGGGCGCGCTCGCGTCCGGTGCCTGGGCCACCTCGAACCGGAAGAGGTACTGGAGGATCTGCTCCTCGATGGCCTCCTTCATCGCCTCGAATAGCTGGAAGGACTCCTTCTTGTACTCCACGAGCGGGTCGCGCTGCCCGTAACCCCGGAGGCCAATTCCTTCCTTGAGGTGGTCGAGGGCCAGGAGGTGGTCCTTCCAGAGCAAGTCGACCGTCTGAAGCATGAAGAACTTCTCGTAGTCGCGAAGGGTCTCTGGGCCGACGCGGCGCTCCTTCACCGCGTAGGCGTTCCGGACTGCCGTCCGGAGCTTCTCCTTCAGCTCCCGATTCGTGTCGCCGGAGGACATTCCTTCGGCCGAGGGTCGGATCCCATACGTCTCGCCAACTATCGACTCGAATGCCACCCAGTTCCACTCCTGCGCGTCCCGCTTCTCGGGACAATGGCGGTCCACCAGGTCTTCGGCGACGTCCTCGGCAAGGGCGAGGATGTAGTCGTGGCCGAGAGATCCGGTGAGGATCTCCTTCCGCATCCCGTAGATCTCCTCACGCTGCCGGTTCATGACGTCGTCGTACTGCAGGAGGTGCTTGCGCGTATCGAAGTTCCTGGCCTCGACCTGGGTCTGCGCCCGCTCGATGGAGCGCGTGACCCACCGGTGCTCGATGGGGACGCCCTCCTCCATCCCGAGCCGCTTCATCAGCCCCGACAGCCGGTCGGAGCCGAAGATCCGCATCAGGTCGTCCTCGAGCGAGAGGAAGAACCGGGACGACCCCGGGTCGCCCTGGCGTCCAGCCCGGCCGCGGAGCTGGTTGTCGATTCGGCGGGACTCGTGGCGTTCGGTCCCCAGGATGTGGAGCCCGCCCGCCCTCAGGACCTCCTCATGCGCCTCTGCGCACTCGGCTTTGAGCTCCTCGAGGACCCGCTCGAACTCCTCCTGAGTCTTGTCCTTCGCCTTCTGACGAGCGAGGTACTCGGGATTCCCGCCGAGCAGGATGTCGGTGCCCCGCCCGGCCATGTTCGTCGCAATCGTCACCCGGCCCAGCTGTCCGGCCTGGGCCACGATGGCCGCTTCCTGCTCGTGGTACTTCGCGTTGAGGACCACGTGCGGGACGCCGCGCTTCTTCAGCATCTGGGCGAGGCTCTCGGACTTCTCGATCGAGATCGTGCCGACGAGCACGGGCTGCTTGCTTTCGTGCTTCTCGACGATCTCCTCGACGACCGCTTCGAACTTCTCCGGCTCTGTCCGGAAGATCACGTCCTGCTCGTCGCGCCGGATCATCTCCTGGTTCGTCGGGACCACGACGACGTCGAGCTTATAGATTTTGTCGAACTCGGCGGCCTCCGTGTCCGCGGTTCCCGTCATCCCGGCCAGCTTCTCGTACATTCGGAAGTAGTTCTGGAGGGTGATCGTTGCGAGGGTCTGGTTCTCCCGCTCGATCTTGACGCCTTCCTTCGCCTCGACGGCCTGGTGGAGCCCGTCGGACCAGCGGCGGCCGGGCATCAGCCGGCCGGTGAACTCGTCGACGATGAGTACCTGACCGTCTTTCACGACGTAGGCGACATCGCGCTTGTAGAGGGTATGTGCCCGGAGGGCCTGCTGGCAGGTGTGGAGGATGTCGATGTTGGTCGGGTCGAAGAGGTTCTCGACCCCGATCAGCTTCTCGCAGCGGGCGACCCCGTCCTCAGTGAGCGCCGACGTGTGCGCCTTTTCGTCGACGAGGAAATCACCGGTGGTGGTCTTGTTTCCGTACTTGTCCTTGATCTCCTCGCCGCGGACGAGCTTCGGGATGATCCGGTCGCACCGGTAGTAGATGTCGGTGTCGCCCTCCGAGGGGCCCGAGATGATGAGCGGCGTCCGCGCCTCATCGATCAGGATCGAGTCGACCTCGTCGACCACGGCGTAGATGTGCCCGCGCTGGACCATCGACTCGATCTCGAACTTCATGTTGTCGCGGAGGTAGTCGAAGCCGAACTCGTTGTTCGTCCCGTACGTGATGTCGCAGGCGTAGGCCTTGCGCCGGGCGTCGTCGTCCATGTCGTGCT
>CALFNC010000036.1 GCA_937902605.1 uncultured Acidobacteriota bacterium
GCGAGAAGGAGCTCCAGCGGTACATGACCGACAAGATCCAGGAGGTCTACCGCTCTCAGGGCGTCGGCATCAACGACAAGCACATCGAGGTCATCGTCCGGCAGATGATGCGAAGCGTCCGGGTCGAGGACGTGGGGGACACCGAATTTCTCGTCGACGAGCAGGTCGACAAGTTCCGGTTCCACGAGGAGAACGAGCGGATCGTCGCGGCGGGTGGCAAGCCGGCTCAGGGGCGGCCTCTCCTCCTCGGGATCACCAAGGCATCTCTTTCCACCGACTCCTTCGTGTCCGCCGCCTCTTTCCAGGAGACCACCCGGGTCCTGACGGAAGCCTCGATCTCGGGCCGGACGGACCTTCTACGGGGCCTGAAGGAGAACGTCATCGTCGGCCGGCTCATCCCAGCCGGTACGGGGATGGATCACTACCGCAACGTGGTCCTCGAGCGGGAGGAGATCCCGGTCGAGCCGGAGGAGGAGGACGAGCTCTACTTCGACGGCGAGACGCCGGTCATCGCGGCCGATCTCGACGAGGAGGCATGACGGCGTGAGTAGGAACGTGAGTAGGAACGTCTTGACAGTTCGAGACCGGGCGAGTATCTTCGTCAGGTTTCGCCGGGGCCCGTCCCGAGGCGCCGAAGAGGCGTCGTCTGGTCCGCCTCCCTGCAACCGGTCCTAAGGTCTGAAGGAGTTCGAAAAGTCCCATGCCGACGATCAGCCAGCTGGTGAGAAAGGGACGCGAGGCCGTCCGCTACAAGACGAAGTCTCCAGCCCTCCAGTCCTGTCCGCAGCGCCGCGGGGTCTGCACTCAGGTGAAGACCACGACCCCCAAGAAGCCCAACTCGGCGCTTCGGAAGATCGCCCGTGTCCGTCTCACCAACGGGATCGAGGTGACGACGTACATCCCTGGGATCGGGCACAACCTCCAAGAGCACTCGATCGTGATGATCCGCGGAGGCCGCGTCAAGGACCTCCCGGGCGTCCGCTATCACATCATCCGCGGAACCCTCGACGCCGTCGGCGTCGCGAACCGGAAGCAGTCCCGCTCGAAGTACGGCGCCAAGCGCCCGAAGAGCTGAGCCGGGCCTGACAGAAAACAGAAAGCTGAAAAGTCATGCCGCGCCGCCGCGAAGTCCCCAAGCGTGAAGTCCTGCCCGACCCGATCTACCAGTCGCAGCTCGTGACGAAGTTCATCAACTGCGTCATGGAGCGTGGGAAGAAGTCGACCGCCGAGGCGATCTTCTACGGGGCGATGAAGCAGATCGAGACGAAGACCTCGGACGACCCGCTCAAGACCTTCAAGAAGGCCCTCGAGAACGTCAAGCCGACGCTCGAGGTGAAGTCCCGCCGTGTCGGCGGCTCAACCTACCAGGTCCCGGTCGAGGTCAAGCCGAACCGCCGGAACTCCCTCTCGATCCGCTGGATCATCACGTACGCCCAGTCGCGGGGAGAGAAGACCATGCGCGACAAGCTGGCGGGGGAGTTCATGGACGCCGCCAACAATCGCGGGAACGCCGTCAAGAAGAAGGAGGATACCCACAAGATGGCCGAGGCCAACAAGGCCTTTGCCCATTACCGCTGGTAATACTGCACTCCTGGGAACGCCCGCGAGGGCGGTTTCCCGAGGTCTTCTCCGGGGCGTAGGAAACCGGCCGGCTTGCCGGACAGGTCCAGCGAACCACCCCGGACCACGCCTTCCAGCGTGCGGAACCTGAGGGGCAGGGCGCCGGAGATAGCCTCCGGACCCCCGAACGGTTCGACGGCGCAGACCACTCGGTACGGGAACGCATCATGGCGAGAACGCATCCTCTCGAATATTGCCGGAACATCGGCATCATGGCGCACATCGACGCCGGCAAGACCACGGCTACCGAGCGAATCCTCTATTACACGGGGGTCAACTACAAGCTCGGCGAAGTCCACGAGGGGACCGCGACGATGGACTGGATGGTCCAGGAGCAGGAGCGCGGGATCACGATCACCTCGGCCGCCACGACCTGCTTCTGGGGTGGAACGCGCATCAACATCATCGACACCCCCGGACACGTCGACTTCACCGCGGAAGTGGAGCGCTCGCTCCGCGTCCTCGACGGCGCGGTCGCGGTGTTCGATGCGGTCTCGGGCGTCGAGCCGCAGTCCGAGACCGTCTGGCGTCAGGCCGACCGGTACGGCGTTCCCCGGCTCGCGTTCGTCAACAAGATGGACCGCGTCGGCGCGGACTTCGAGAAGTGCGTCGAGATGATGATCACCAAGCTCGGGGCCAGGCCGGCGCCTGTGCAGATCCCGTGGGGCGTGTCCGAGACCTTCGAGGGGGTCATCGACCTGATCGAAGGGAAGGCCTACGACTTCAAGGACGACAAGCTCGGAGCCGAGTTCGAGGTCGTCGACGTTCCGGGGGACCACCGCGCGATGTACGAGAAGTACCGCGAGCGGCTGATCGAGATCGTCGCGGAGACCGACGACCACCTCATGCAGAAGTTCATGGACGGCGAGACGCCGACCCCGGCGGAGATCCGGGCGGCGCTTCGGAAGGCCACCGTCGCCGGGACGCTCCAGCCCGTCGTGTGCGGCTCGGCGTTCAAGAACAAGGGAGTCCAGCAGCTCCTCGACGCCGTCGTCGCCTTCCTTCCCTCTCCGCTCGACATTCCCGCGATCAGCGGCGTCGACGAGAACGGAAAGGAGATCATCCGCGAGACAAAGGACGACGCGCCGTTCTCCGGCCTCGTCTTCAAGATCATGACCGACCCCTTCGTCGGCCAGCTCGCGTTCTTCCGCGTCTACTCGGGTCATCTCGACGCCGGCTCGCCCGTCTTCAACTCCACGAAGTAAACCAACGAGCGCGTCGGCCGCCTCTTGAGGATGCACGCGAACAAGCGCGAGGAGATCAAGGAGGTCTGGGCGGGCGACATCGCTGCGGCCGTCGGCCTCAAGAACGTGACGACCGGGGACACGATCTGCGACCGGAGCTCGGTCGTCGTCCTCGAGTCGATAAAGTTCCCAGAGCCGGTCATCACCCTGTCCATCGAGCCGAAGACGAAGGCCGACCAGGAAAAGATGGGGATGGCGCTCGCGAAGCTGATGCAGGAAGACCCGACCTTCCGCGTCTCGACCGACAAGGAGACGAACCAGACGATCATCGCCGGGATGGGCGAGCTCCACCTGGAGATCATCGTCGACCGGATGGTCCGCGAGTTCAATGTGAGCGCCAACGTCGGTAAGCCGCAGGTGGCCTACCGGGAGACGATCCGCAAGGAGGTCAAGGGCGAGGGGCGCTTCATCCGGCAGTCAGGCGGCAAGGGCCAGTACGGCCACGCTAAGATCTGGCTGCGTCCGCACCCGGAACGGAAGGACTACGAGTTCGTCAACGGGATCACCGGCGGGACGATTCCCAGAGAGTTCATCAAGCCGATCGACCAGGGGATCCGGGAGGCGACGCTCACGGGCGTCCTCGCCGGGTATCCGACGGTGAACGTCCAGATCGAGCTATACGATGGGTCATTCCACGAGGTCGACTCCTCGGAAATGGCCTTCAAGATCGCCGGCTCGATGGCCTTCCAGGACGCGGCCAAGAAGGCGAACCCGGTCCTCCTCGAGCCCATGATGGCGGTCGAGGTGGTCACCCCGGAGGAGTTCATGGGTGAGGTCATCGGCGACCTGAACTCGCGGCGCGGCAAGATCAACCACATGGAGCCGCGCGTCGCGTTCCAGGTCATCACGGCGAGCGTGCCCCTCTCGGAGATGTTCGGCTACGCCACGCAGCTCCGCTCGCTCACCCAGGGGCGGGCGAACTACACGATGCAATTCGAACGGTATGACGAAGTCCCGAAGGCGATCGCCGAGGGGATCATCGCGAAGGTTTCGGTCTAGGAAAGACGAAAGGACAGCAGGAGCAGGGAGGAAACGATGGCGAAGGAGAAATTCGAACGCAAGAAGCCCCACGTGAACGTCGGCACGATCGGTCACATCGACCACGGCAAGACGACTCTCACGGCGGCTCTCACCAAGGTCCTCTCCACGAAGGGCTTGGCGGTGGCCAAGTCGTATGACGAGGTGGCCAAAGCGGACGCGAAGATGTTCCGGCGCGACGCCACCAAGATCCTGACGGTCGCCCTCGCCCATGTCGAGTACCAGACCGAGAAGCGCCACTACGCCCACATCGACTGCCCGGGCCACGCCGACTACATCAAGAACATGATCACCGGCGCGGCGCAGATGGACGGCGCGATCCTCGTCGTCGAGGCGCCCAAGGGACCGATGCCGCAGACGAAGGAGCACGTGCTCCTCGCCCGGCAGGTCAACGTCCCGGCGATCGTCGTGTTCCTCAACAAGTGCGACCTGATGGACGACCCCGAGCTCCTCGATCTCGTCGAGCTCGAGGTCCGCGACCTCCTCAACAAGTACGAGTTCCCCGGCGACACGATTACTTTCGTGCGCGGGTCCGCCACGAAGGCCCTCGCCGATCCGACTGGCCCTGGCGCTCAATGCATCTGGGATCTCGCGAAGGCGCTCGACGAGACGATCCCGGAGCCCGTCCGAGAGATCGACAAAGCTTTCCTGATGCCGATCGAGGACGTCTTCTCGATCTCCGGTCGCGGAACGGTCGTGACCGGACGTATCGAGCGCGGCATCGTGAAGGTCGGCGACGAGATCGAGATCATCGGCCTCAAGGACACCGTCAAGAAGACCGTGACTGGCGTCGAGATGTTCAAGAAGCTCCTCGACCAAGGGCAGGCGGGCGACAACGTCGGCGTGCTTCTTCGGGGAGTGGAGCGGACCGACGTCGAGCGCGGACAGGTCCTCGCGAAGTCTGGCTCGATCAAGCCGCACACGAAGTTCAAGGGCAAGGTCTACATCCTGTCCAAGGACGAAGGCGGCCGGCACACCCCGTTCTTCAACAACTATCGGCCGCAGTTCTTCATCCGGACGACGGACGTCACCGGGTCGACGAAGCTTCCGGCCGGGGTCGAGATGGTCATGCCCGGCGACAACGTCGAGCTCGAGATCGAGCTGATCAGCCCGATCGCCATCGAGAAGGGACTGAGGTTCGCGATCCGCGAGGGCGGCCGGACGGTCGGCGCGGGAACGGTCACGGAGATCATCGCGTAGTCATCTCCCGGAAACGGACGAGAAACGAGAGAAAAGAATGGGCACAGACAAGATCCGCATCCGGCTGAAGGGGTACGACTACCGGATCCTCGACCAGTCGACGACCGAGATCGTCGACACGGCGCGGCGCTCCGGGGCAAAGGTGGCGGGGCCGATTCCGCTCCCGACGGCGATTTCGCGCTGGACCGTGAACCGCTCTCCGCACGTCGACAAGAAATCGCGCGAGCAGTTCGAGATGCGGACGCACAAGCGGCTTCTAGACATCTTCGAATGGACGCCGCAGACGGTGGACGCCCTGACGAAGCTCGAGCTCCCGGCGGGGGTCGAGGTCGAGATCCGGACGATGGGGAAGTAACCACCCGCGCCTTCGGGCAGGGTGAGAACGTGAGAACGGCGGACCAATGATTAACGGCATACTGGGGCGCAAGATCGGCATGACGCAGGTCTTCGAGGCGGACGGCACGGTGGTGCCGGTGACCGTCGTCGAGGCCGGCCCGTGCCTCGTCGTTCAGCGCAAGACGAAGGACAACGACGGCTACGACGCGGTTCAGCTCGGCCTCGTGGGGAGGATTTCTCCCCGCCAGCTGACGAAGGCCGCCCGGGGCCATTTCGAGAAAGCTGGCGTGCCGCCGGCGCGGACGGTCGGCGAGGTCCAGTGCGACTCGGCCGATACCCTCGCGCCCGGGGACAAGGTTCTCTGCGACATCTTCGCCGAGTCCGAGCACGTCGACGTCGTCGGCGTCTCGAAGGGGAAGGGGTTCCAGGGGGTTATGAAGCGCCACCACTTCGCGGGCGGCGCGGCGACCCACGGCTCGATGTTCCATCGGGCCCCCGGCTCGATCGGCCCCTCGGCGTTCCCTTCCCGGGTCTACCCGGGTACCCGGTCCACGGGTCGGATGGGATGGCGCCAGTCGACGATGAAG
>CALFNC010000037.1 GCA_937902605.1 uncultured Acidobacteriota bacterium
GGCACGACGCGCAGGTCCCGCAGGGGTTCGGTGTGGGGCGGTCCGAGGAGTGGCAGTTGATCGCGGCCGCGAGGAGGCGGGCCGAGGTCGTCTTCCCGACGCCGCGCGGGCCCGAGAAGAGGTAGGCGTGGGCGAGCCGCTCCTGGGAGACCGCGTTCGTGAGGGCGCGGACGATCTCCTCCTGTCCGACCACGTCGGCGAAGGAACGCGGTCGCCACTTCCGGGCGAGCGGGATGAAAGGCGTCGTCATCAGCAGCATGCCAAAAGACCAGGCCCCCCGATGAGTCCGGGCGATCCGCGGCGCTCGTCCCGATCCCCTGAGTGCTGCTTCCTTCCGGATCTGACACGATTCGAGGGGGGACGTCGCGCGGGACCCGAACTCATCCGGGGGCCCGGGAGAGCTTTCCAGACTTTATTTCCGATGGCGGTGAGGGTGGGATTTGAACCCACGGTACCCTTTCAGGTACACCGGTTTTCGAGACCGGCCTGATCAACCACTCCAGCACCTCACCGCACGGTACGGAAACTCCAAAGAACAAAGGCCCCCTGCCGGGCCGAATCCGGCAGGGGGGCGGATTATAGGCGAAGTCCATCCCCCCGGGGTCAGTCGGCCTGCCGGATCCAGCGGAAGATCTCCGGGATCGTCGGTTTCTTCCCGTACATCAAGATCCCGATCCGGTAGATCCGGCCCGCCAGCCAGGCCATCCCCCAGACCGACGCGGCCAGCATCGCGACGGACAGGCCGATCTGCCAGAACGGGGGCGGCTGGACCGAGATCCGCATGAACATCAGGAGGGGCGATGTGAGCGGGAAGAACGACAGGACGACCGCCATCAGCCCGTTCGGCTGGTTGAAGGCGAAGAACCAGGTCGTGGAGGCGAGGACCAACAGCATCGTCGGGATCATCAGGAGCTGCTGCGCCTCCTGCTCGCTGTTGAACGGAGCCGCGAGGGCGGCGTAGATCGCCGCGTAGAGGAAGTAGCCGAGGAGGAAGAAGACGATGAACGCGCCGATCGTCAGGGCGGGAATCGGCGGCAGCCCCTCGGCCATCCCGAGCATCGCCACGACGCCCGGCAGCGAGGCCAGGACCGCCAGCGCGCCCCAGATGGCGTACTGCGTCAGGCCCACGAACCCGATCCCGATGATCTTCCCCAGCATCAGGTCGGTCGGGCGGACCGACGAGATGAGCACCTCGACGATCCGGTTGTTTTTCTCCTCCAGCACGCCGCGCATGATCTGGGCGCCGTAGAGGAAGATCGAGATGTAGATCAGGAAGAAGAAGACGCCGGAGACCGCCAGGTTGAACCCGGCGTTCTTCGAGGCCTCGCTCTCGACCTCCTTCGCCTCGTGCGGGTCGACCGTGATCCGGAGCCGGGCCTTCTCGTAAATCTCCGGGTCGACGCCCCGGTCCTTCAGGCGCACCTTCGTGGCCGCCCTCGAGAGCAGGGAGGCGATCTTCTCGCGCATCACGAGGTCGGACTTCACCGACTGCGCCCGCCACTCCGCCACCCCTTTCTCGAGGGTGCGGTCGTCCAGGACCAGGTAGGCCTTGATCCGGTCCTTCTGGACGTCCGCGTTCAGCTGCTTCCGGACCTCCGGTAGCGTGGCGGCCGTCGCCTCGACGCGGAAGAAGTCCATCTTCGTCGGGAGCGAAGGCTTCTGCCCCCGGTCGGGCATCGCCTTCTTCTCCTTTCCCTCGTCCGGGTCCCGGTCCCCTTCCCTAGCGTACTCGGCCACGAACGGCTCGTAGAGGCGGGTGGTCATGTCGACGACCCCGATCCGCCCCTTGGCAACCATCGACTTCGCCAGCAGGACCTGGATGAGAATGATTCCGAGGCCGATCGTCGGGATCAGGATCGTGGCGATCCAGAACCCCTTCGTCCGGACCTGCTGGAGGTACTCGCGCCGGATGACCGCGAGGAGCTTCGGGTTCATCGTCGTCCTCCTACTTCAGCTCTTCGGCGGTGGGGGCGGAGAGGCCGGACTCCTCGACCACCTTGATGAAGATCTTCTCCAGCTCGGGCTCCGGCTCCACGGTGGGCGGGAGCGGCACTCGGTCGCGGAACGAGTGCTTGATCTCCTTGATCCCGCCGTCGAGGAGCTTCTTCGCCCGGTAGATCAGCGCGATCCGGTCGCAGAGCTTCTCGGCCTGCTCGAGGACGTGCGTGGAGAAGACGACCGTCTTCCCCTGCCGCTTGAACTCGGCGAGGAAGTCCTTCAGGAGGATGACGTTCATCGGGTCGAGTCCGGAGAAGGGCTCGTCCAGGATCAGCACCTCCGGGTCGTGGACGATCGTCCCTAAGAACTGGACCTTCTGCTGCATGCCCTTCGACAGCTCCTCGGTCTTCTTCTGGAGCCATGGGGAGAGGTCCATCGACTCGAGCCAGGGCCCGAGCCGCTTCAGGGCCGTCGCCTTGTCCACCCCCTTGATCTCGGCGAAAAAGAGGAGCTGGTCGATGACCTTCATCTTCCGGTAGAGCCCCCGCTCCTCGGGAAGGTAGCCGATCCGCTCCTGGAGGCGGTCGCTCATCCGCTCACCCAGGACGCGGATCTCGCCCTCGTCCGGCTTCATGATGTTCATGACCATCCGGATCGTGGTCGTCTTCCCCGCGCCGTTCGGGCCGATGATCCCGAACGTGACG
>CALFNC010000038.1 GCA_937902605.1 uncultured Acidobacteriota bacterium
TTCGCCTGACCGCGGCGACGGGTTAGCCCGAGCCCCGAAAGCAGACAAAGAGTCCCGCGACGGCAAGGAGAAGTCGGGCGACGGCCGGAGTCACTGCGCGTTGAGAATACCGGGTCCATCAGTTCAGGGGAAAGACCTCTCTTTCGCCCCTGTTCCGGGAACGAGCCGAAGCAACAGGCATGGAGGGGAAGAGGGTGGCCAACGGGTTCAGACCCGGAACCGGGTCCGCTGGCGGAACCAGATGACCAGCTGCTCGATGTCGAGCGTGCCGGATGCCACGGCCATCACCATCTCCTCGAATTCGTCGTCGGACGCCACGAGGTCGACTCCGTTGACGTCGAGGAGCAGCTCGGCGGCAAGGGCGCCGGTTCGCTTGTTCCCGTCGACGAAGGGGTGGTTCGAGACGAGGGAATGGAGGAGTGCGGCGGCCTTGGAGGCCACGTCGGGGTAGAGGTCCTCGCCGTCAAACGTCGCGAACGGACGGGCGACGGCGGCCTCGAGGGCTCCACGGTCGCGGAGCCCCGCCCGCCCTCCAAACTCGGACCGCAAAGCCGAGTGGATCGCCAGGAGCTGGTCGACCGACAGGCCGAGCGTCACCGGGCGAGCCGCTGGAAAAGGCGAGCTCGGCGGCCAAGCAGGCCCTTCACCTTCCTCGAGAAAACGGGCGTCACCTCGCCGTCCTCGAAAAGCCTGATGCCGGGCCGCACGATGACTGCGCCGGTCACGGGATGAACGGTGACGTCGACCTCCTGGCCCTTTGAGAGACGGAACTCGTGGACGACTTCCGCCGGGAGGGTGACCGCGAGGGAACTGCCCGCCTGGACCAGCTTTCGCTTCATGTAAGTACTCTATGCTTACATCTCGAAAGGCTCAACCGGGGCACGTCGACAACAGCTAGCGTTTTTTGGAGCACCTGTGTCTGCGTCACGGGCGAGCTAGGCCCTTGACGCCCTGTCCCGATATACGTATCGTACACGTATGCAGAAGAAACTCACGATTACTGTAGACGAGCGCGTGTACGCCGGTCTCCACCAGGTCATCGGCCGCTACAAGATCAGTAGGTTCATTGAGTCTCTTGTCCGCCCTCACGTCATCTCAACCGACCTGGTCGCGGCGTACCGTGATATGGGCGCCGATGAAGCTCGAGAGGCTGAAGCTCACGAATGGGCCGAGGCGACTGTCTCGGACGTCGCACATGAAACGCGGTGAGGTCTGGTGGGTCAACTTCGAACCTTCTGTGGGCGGCGAGGTCCGCAAGAAGCGACCGGCAATCATCGTCAGCAACGACGCTTCCAATCAGTTCCTTAACCGCGTCCAGGTCGTTCCGATTACCTCCAACATCGACCGGCTATACCCGAGCGAAGCGTATATCTCGGTCAAGGGTCAGCGCCGGAAGGCCATGGCAGATCAACTCACTACTGTCAGTAAAGGGAGGCTCTCCAGGAGGCTCGGTCAGCTTGGTCACTCGGATCTAGAGCAGGTCGAACGGTCCATCCTCGTGCAACTCGGGCTCGAGCTTTCCGACCGGGCGTAACACCTCGCCCGCCGGGTGGGCGACCCTCGTTTCGCGCAGGAGGTGGCCGCGAGGATGGCCGGCCATCCGGCGCTGCACCTGGAGCCGATCAGCGACGTCCTCCTCCAAGAGGCCGAGCGGCTCGGGATCGAGCGCCGGTTGCGGGGAGGACTCCACCCGGATGTTTCCCCCAGAAGTGAAGCCCGATAGCGGCGGCTAACGGTCTCCTCAATCCCCTCGCATGCTCCCCGTGCGGGCGAGGTTCCGGTGCCAGGCGAAGGCCTCGTCGAGGAGGTGGGGCGTGTGCTTGCCCGGGGAAGCGGCGGTGGCCCTCCGGAAGTAGTCGCGGAGCATGGGGCGGTAGTCGGGGTGGGTACACTTCTCGATGACCCGCTCGGCTCTCTGCTTCGGCGAGAGGCCGCGCAGGTCCGCGAGCCCCTGCTCCGTCACGAGGACATGGACGTCGTGCTCGGTGTGATCGACGTGAGTGACCATCGGAACGATGCACGAGATGGAGCCCTTCTTCGCGGTCGAAGGGGTCATGAAGAACGAGATGTAGGCGTTCCTCGCGAAGTCGCCCGAGCCGCCGATGCCGTTCATGATCGAGGTCCCGCTCACGTGGGTCGAGTTGACATTCCCATAGATGTCGGCCTCGATCATCCCGTTCATCGCGAGGCATCCGAGGCGGCGGATCAGCTCGGGGTGGTTCGAGATCTCCTGCGGGCGGAGGATGAGGCTGTTCCGATAACGGTCCATCTGCGCGTTCAGCTCGTCGACCTTGTCCGGGCTGAGGGAGAGCGCCGTGGCCGACGCGAAACGGAGCTTCCCGGAGGAGATCAGCTGGAGCATGCCGTCCTGCAGGACCTCGGTGTATGCGGTGAGGTTCTCGAACGGGCCGGCCTCGAGGCCGAAGAGGACCGCATTCGCGATGTTCCCGACGCCGGATTGGAGGGGGAGGAGCTCCTTCGGCAGGCGCCCCTTCTTCACTTCGTCCCCGAGGAAGTCGAGGATGTGCCCGGCGATCCGCTTCGACGCCTCGTCCGGCGCGGAGAACGGGGCGTTCCGGTCCGGGGCGTTGGTCTCGACGATGGCGATGATCTTCTCGAGGGGGCAGGTGAGGTACGGAGTCCCGATCCGGTCCGACGCGCTCACGAGCGGGATCGGCTTGCGGTTGGGAGGGAGCGCGAAGCCTTGGTAGACGTCGTGAACCCCCTCGAGCTTCTCGGACTGGCATGAGTTGACCTCGAGGATGACCTTGTCCGCGTAGTCCAGCCAGACCTTGTTGTTCCCGATCGACGTGGAGGGGATCAGCTCGCCGTTCTCGCGGATCCCCATGACCTCGATGACGGCGACGTCGAGCTTGCCGAGGAAGCCCGAGCGAACGAAGGTTCCGACATGAGACAGGTGGATGTCGAGGTACTCCATGTCGCCGGCGTTGATCTTCTTCCGGCAGATGGGGTCCGACTGGTAGGGGAGACGCAGCTCCACGCCGTCGACCATCGCGAGGGCGCCGTCGAGCTCCGGGGCGGTCGACGCCCCAGTCCAGATGCTCACGCGGAACTTCTCGCCCCGGAGGTTGGCGTCCATGATCTGCTTCGCGAGGGCTACGGGGACGGCCTTCGGGTAGGCGGCTCCGGTGAACCCGCTCATCCCCACCGTGTCCCCCGGGCGAATCATCGAGGCGGCTTCCTCCGCCGCCACGACCTTGCCCTGAAGCGCCTTGTTCAGGATCCTCTGTCCAGACATCTTCCGTGCCCCTCCTTCGCCGGCCTGGTCGGGAAGCCGCCTCGCTCCCGGTCGTTCAGGCAGCCGTGCGGCCGACGAGCTTACTTCACCGCTCGCGACGTCCGCCGGCTCGTTCTCTCGACGCCTGGCGGACGGGGTCTTCGCTGTTTGTTTCCGCCGGCAGCGGTCTCCC